>JACIWA010000002.1 GCA_014361195.1 Thermoplasmatales archaeon
ATTCTTTTATCAACTATAAGAGCAACTCCTTTTTTGAATTTTATTCCAACAGTAGTTGTTCCTCTTTTCACCGCTTCTCTTGCATATTCTACCTGAAACAATCTTCCATCCGGGCTAAATACTGTAATTGCCCTATCATATGCCATTTGAGGTTTCATCTTAACACCTTAAAGCATTAATAGCGAAGTAAATAAATAATTTATGATGGACTTGGTGATGGATGATTCTACTAAAACTGGAAATTTGTTATTTAGTAAAGCCGCTCATGAACCCGCTCTTTCTAAAAGCTTATCCAATAACATCAATTTAGAATTCTTTTATCCATTCACTGAACAAAATTATTTCTTAAAATGATAAATTTTCATCTAAATCTTCAGGGCAAAATCTCCTCACAACCTTTTCCAAAGATCAATGAATTTCTTTTTTGATAGCAATACATAATCTTTATCTCCAAATACTTCAATAGTTACTGTTCCATCATAATGTTTTTTTAGTTCTTTAATTACTTCTTCCCATTTTATTTTTCCAACTCCTATTGGCAGATGCAGATCTTCTTTTCCAAAATTATCATGGACATGAACATGCTTTATTCTCTTATTCAATTTTCTTATAAATTTGCATATATCCCTTCCATAAAGAAAAGTGTGTCCTGTGTCAAGATGGACATATAATTTGGGAAAATCATTCAGTATTCTTGAAACAGTGTTATAATTATCAAATTCACCTATACCACTTTCATACATCAAATTTATTCCACATTTTTCCGCTTCATCAATTAGAATAGAGATTGTATCCATCTGCAAATTTATTCCTTCCTCAAAATTAAAAAGATGGGGTGGCCAGCTGGCATGGATTGTAACATATTTTGCTCCGAGCTCACTTAGTGCAAAAAAGCATTTTTTTGCTTCTTCAATCGCACTCTTTCTTATAGCAATTATAGGTGAGGAAAATGGAAGATAGTAAGGAGTATGACCAACTATTTCCAAAGAATATTCATCTAGCAATTTTTTAACTTTTTTAACATCGACTTTATCATAGTATGCTTTATCTGGTTCCATAAAAAAATCTATAAAATCAAAGTTTTCTCCTATCCATTTTATTTCTTCAAAAATATCTTTTCTTGGATTATTTGGATATCCTACCTTCATTGTCCTTAAAATTTAAGCTATATATTAACTATGCTATTCCTATCAAATGTTATAAATTCATTCATATAGAGATGGGCAACTGGTTTAAAATCAACATTTGGTTTTCTATCAGGGAAAGCTTCTTTATTGTATGAATAATTCAAGACCTCACCGATAAAAAGAGTGTGGTCTCCATAATTTTTTTCATCAATTACCTTGCATTCAATATTTGCAATTGCCTCCTTTATACTCATTGTTTTAACTTTTTTTGATTTAATGAAATTTATTTTCATTTTACTCAATTTTTCAATCCCACTTTTTGTTCCAGCAATCCATAGATCATTTAGCATTTCCATTGTTGGAACGCTGACAACAAATTCTCCATATTTTTTAATTAATTTATGAGTATATCTTTTAGGAGAGATTGATACGCAAAGAATAAATGGTTTATAAGATATCGGGCTTACCCAATCAGCGGTCATAACATTCTTTTCTTCTTCATTTCCACTCACAATAAGATATGTCCTTAAAGGATAAAGTAAATGGTACATAAAAATAAATCAAAAAAGAATAAAAAATTTATCCAACAACCGCCTTCTCCTTAAATGTTTTTCTTTTAAATCTTTCTATGCTTAAATTATCTATTGGCAAATCAGTTTTTTCATCACATATAAGTTGAGCAATTAACCTTGCAACCATTGGCGCAATCATAAAACCGTGTCCGCTGAATCCATTGCATTGAATAAATCCTTCAACACTCGTTTTCCCTAAAATTGGCAGTGCATCAGGTGTTACATCATAAAATCCGGTCCATTGCCTTAGTATTTTTACATGCTTAAGCGGAGGAGCATATTTTCCAAGCATAAAGGCCATGTGCTTCAGGAATGAATAAGTTGGCTCAAAATAATAACCAGTTTTTTCCTCGGGCGAAGGTATTCCTCCAAGGATCTGCCCTTCTTCCTGCTGGCTGAAATATATTCCATCCCTAAAAGAGATCACCATGCAATCAAAGCTCCTCTTTATTGGCTCTGTAACAAGCGCCTCCTTCCTGACAGGCTTGTTTGGCAACTCTATGCCCGCCATTCTCGCCACCTCTCCGCTCCAGGCGCCCGCGCAATTCACAACAAAATTTGCTTTTAACTCTCCTTTGGTTGTCAATATCCCTTCTATTTTTTTGTCTTTAACTTTTATCTCTTTTACTTCTGTAAACTTATATATTTTTGCGCCAAGTTTTTTTGCTGCAAGTGCATATGCATATGTTGTTTTGAAAGGATTTGCATGTCCATCTGTAGGGCAAAATGTTGCTGCAATTGCTTCCATTCCATTTAAATCAAGTATTGGAGCTATCTCTTTAATTTCATCTTCATAGATTATTCGAGAAGGTATCCCAAGCCTATTCTGCATTTCAATATTTTTCTTAGCCTGCTTCATCTCTTCTTCGCTATGGATTGCTATAAGATATCCTCCTTGTCTCAATCCAATATCATAATTCAATTCCTCGCTAAGCTTTTCAAATATTTCAACGCTTTTCTTTGCTAAAATTGCATTTTCCTCAGTTGCCCACTGCTGTCTTATTCCCGCGCCACATCTTCCAGTGTCTCCACTTGCAATCCATTTTCTTTCAAAAACCGCAACATCTTTTCCCCGTTTCGCTAATTCATATGCAATTGCACATCCATTTATTCCCGCTCCAATTATTGCAACATCTACTTTATTCATGTTTTCCCAGAATTCCTATTTCAACTGGTTCATCAGGAGGGCGAAAAGAAGGAATTATTTCCTCAATCTTTTTTCCTTTTTTACTTACAAGAATTCTTGCAGCAATTATAAGGCAAGTTCTTCCCTGGCAGTGGCCCATGCCAATTCTCAAAAGATGTTTGAGCTCATCAAGGGTTTCGCAATCATATTTTTCAATTGCATCAACAATTTCTTCTTCACTCACATCCTCACATCTACAAACAATTTTCACAATTGGAATATAGGGCTTATATTTATTGATTGTGGAAAGGTTTATTTTCCGCCATAAATTAAATGTCCTCCATCACATGTTTTTCCGTAGAATTTATATCCTTCCCTGCATGCTCCAAAAGATAAATTGTTCCTCCTGCAAGCCTCTTCCACTTTTTCAAGATAAAAATATCTAATTTTTTCAGGCAGATAAAAAGAATTTCCAACCCTCCTCCATGAATATTTTTCAATTTCAATAATGCCCTTCAACCTTTCAAAAGAATCCCTTCTCGGCTTTAGTGTAGAGGCAACAACATGCTTTACAAATGGAGAAATGCTTTCAACAATTTCTTCTATTTCATCATCATTAAACCCAGGTAATATGGGATCAATTCTTACGGAACATAGAATTCCTTCTTCAGCAAGTGTTTCAATTGCCTTTATTCTTCTCTCTGGCAAGGGAGCATTTGGCTCTACTTTTCTTGCTTTTTCAATGCTCAATGTTGTGATTGTTATGCTAACACTCGCTTTCATTTCTCTCAGTATATCAATATCTCTCTTCACTATATCTGATTTTGTTATTATCAGCACGGGGATGTTTTTTTCCTTAAATATTTCAAGGCATTTCCTTGTTATTCCAATTTTCTCTTCCTCTGGTGTATAGGCGTCGCCACTATTTGCCATGCTTATGTAAGTATCAACTTTTTCAACTTCTTTTGCTAAATTTCTCAGCACATTCTTCTTTACCCTTGCTTTGAAAGGATTTTTGATATAGGAAGAGATATAGCAATATATGCATGCATGTGAGCAACCTGTATACGGATTAAATGAATATTTTTTTGGACAAGTGCATAATTTGCTCTTCCAAGGATCAAATAAATTTATAACATTTGCTTTTCTTTCCATCTTTTCATCATTTCTTCAGTTATACAATTCTTGCATATACCGAGCATTTTCCAGAAGCATGATAAGCAAACAAATTTTCCACAATTTATGCATTTATATTCTGCGTCTCTTGAAAAGCATATCATGCATTTTCCCTTTACTTCTTCCTCTTCTTTTTTAATTTTTTCAATGTCTATACCATGTTCTTTCATCCATTTTTTTAATTCTTCATTCATTTCTTCCATTTTCTCACCACGGCACTTTCTTTAAACCTAATAAATATGCAATTATATTTGTTACTAAATGTAAAGCGGGTGTTAGAAATAAAAGAAATAATATATGGTAAAGAGTAAAATGATTTAAAAACCATTCCTTATCTACAATAAATGTGATTAAAAATGCCCCTATCAAAAAATCAATTTGATCAAGAACAGGCAATGGCCTACCTCTTTCAATCCCCAATCTTCTTTTAAAAAAGCTTTTTGCAATATCTCCAAGAAGTGCCCCAAATGAAAGAGATAAGATTATTGCAACAGAAGAAAAACCATGTCCAAAAAGATTCCATATTTTATTTAGAATAATCCCGCAAATAAGACCGCAGGCTATCCCTCCCAATAGACCGCGCCATGTTTTTCCTTTTCCTAAAATTGGCCTTCCATGCAATTTTTTACCAAAATCGATTGGTAAGCCTCCTCCGATTAAAACAGCAGATGAATTTGCAACGTAGGCGGGCATTATAAGCCATATTGCCTCCGCAATTATTTCAATCATTTTTCACCTTTATAACTAATGTATCCGCAATAATATCTCCCAATCTTTGTCTTTTCTTGCTTAAATAAATTAAAATGATGCTTAGTATATAAAAGCCAGCATATAACTCAATATATCTGAGGATATTTCGAGTAAATATATTCATAAAATCTCTTCCATTTTCCTCATCTATGACTTCAATATTCATTATTGCCTTTCCAAATGTTGAGCCAAATAAAAATTCAAAAAGAAGAAAATAAATCATATGAAGAACCAAAAAAAATCTTATGAAGGAGAGAATAAAGTTTGATGAGCCAAGTGAAATAAAGAATGAAAAACCACAAACAATCAAACAATCAAGAAGATAGGAAATTATTCTTTCCCCAACACCCGCATATTTCAAATCCTTCACAAAATATTCCCTCTTTATTCTCCCCTTCTCCTTCTTTATAAATAAAAAAGAAATAAAAAAAGAAATAATTGAAACAACATAAATCATATCATAAATTCCCGCCCCTCCCATCGAGCCCGCAAACGGGTGCCTGAAAAGCTGGGGCAGGTGGGCGAAATCGCCACCTATTATCACGCCGAGAGTTGAAATTGTATATGCATATACTGGGGAAGTGTTTTCTCTGAAATATAAAGCGAGGGAAATCAAAGATGATGCAATTGGGGGCAAGAGATAGTAGGGAAAGTATGAAACAACCCCCTCTTCCCTTACTTCTGTAACCATGTATGTGATGAGAGAGACAATAGAAATTCCTAAAATTAATTTTGGGTAAGGTATTTTCTTTTTACTGAAGAAATGCAAGGATAATAATATAGGAATTAATCCTCCTCCTATATTTAATGCAAGAAAATAATCTTTATAAATGAAAACGGGTAAATCAACAATCATTGTTGATGATGAGCCAATCACGAGGAGCACAACCTCTTTTTTTCCAAAATACATTTCTTCAAAAGTTTTTTGATATATAAAAAAAAGATATGTTAGCAAAAGCAAAGGTGTGAGAACAAATATTGTAAATGATATAATCTCTTTAAGCACATGTTTATAACTTATCAATTAAAAAATTTTTGGAATTTGATTTCTTTGCGAACAAAATGCATATTTATATGGTATTGATGATTATTAAAACATTTAAAAATTTCTGAAGCAAGAGCTGAAAAATTCTCTATATAATTTTCTACCGGAGGGCTATTTCCTCTGGATGCTATTTTATTCCTGTTTGCTTTAAAGAATTAAAAAATCATTCTTTGAATTTCTCAATCTCCTTTCTTAATCTTTTGTGAAATTTTCTTAACTTTAAATACATCGCGATTGTTTTTCCTGTATAAATTAGAGTTAATGCAATTGAAACAATGAGAAGATATAATGCTATCATAAGGATAAAAATTCTATGGAAATAAATAAGATAAAAAAACACTAAAATTGATATCACAATCAGTGAAATTGGCATTAAATGCCTTACCGCAAATTCTTTAGTATCCATAGTGGAATAAAACAAATTATAAATATTATTTTCCTTATTTTTTTATGCAAGCAATAATACTTGCAGGAGGATATGGAACAAGGCTTGCTCCAGTGACTTATACCATACCAAAACCACTTCTTCCATTGCTGAATAAGCCAATGATTGAATATATAATAAATTCTCTTCCTAAGGATAGTGAGATCATTATTGCCTCAAATTATAAGAACAGCAAAATAAAGAAATATTTTGAAGAAAAAGGAATGGGAGTTATTATAAATAAGGAAAATAAACCACTTGGAACAGGAGGGGCGGTGAAAAATGCGGAAAAATATATCGATGGAAAATTTATAGTAATAAATAGCGATATAATATCATCTCTTAACATAAGGAAAATGATCAGATATCATGAAAAGAAAAAATCCTTTATAACAATCTCTCTCTGGAAGGTAGATAATGTTGAAGAATTTGGCGTGGTCGATTTATTGCGGGATGGAAAAATAAAAAAATTTATTGAGAAGCCCGCCCGCCATGAGGCGCCATCCCAGCTAATAAATGCTGGCACGTATTGCATGGAATATGATGTGCTTGACTACATTGAAAAAGGCAAATTTGTATCGATGGAAAAGGAAATATTTCCAAAAGTGATAGAGGAGGGGAGAGGATTTTATGGATATCTTTTTGATGGCTACTGGACGGATGTTGGGAAAAGGGAAAGTTATTTAGAGGCAACAAAATTTTTATTGAAGAGAAAAAGCTTAAGCTACCTATATGGAGAGAATTGCAATATAGAGGGCTTAGTTAAATATTCTACAATTGGAAATAATTGCTCAATTGGGAAAAACTCAATTGTTAATGAAAGTATAATTTATGAAGATTGTATTATTGGAAAAAATGTTGAAATTGAAAATTCCATAATTGCAAAAAAATGCATAATAAAGGATGGAGTGAAATTGAAAAATGTTATTGCGGGAGAAAAAGAAGAAATAAAAAGAAGCACGCGGGACGCAAAAATTTGGAGCAAGCCATTGCCTAGAGGATATCCAAAGGAGCAGGTTGGAAATCCTTGCAGGAAATAAATGGTATTATTTCTCTTCCAAAAATATTTATTTTATCGGAAAAAGTAATTACTTCCATAGATTTTTTTCCTTCAAGATTGCATTTCAAAATTAAAATATCCTTTCCTCCCTGACTATAACTTTCTGTATAACCCGCTATATATATTCTTTCATTTTCGATATCCATTGCCATTAAACAATCCTCTTTTTTCCCACCCCATGTTTTTAACCATGCAAAATTATCATCCCTATATTTAACTAAATATAGATCTCCTTCACTATTTATCCCACCCGCATAAAATGAATCCCCGTATATTTTCACTGAAAATGCACAATCATTTTCTCCTCCCCATCTCCTGTCAAAAATCAGTTCCCCATTCATATCATACTTTATTACAAAAGAACTTGGGAAATAAGAAGAAGTATAGCCCGCTATATATATTCCATCAGATATATCTATTGAATATCCAATATCATCTTTTTCCCCACCCCATGTTTTGAAAAACAGTAAGTTGCCATCTATGTCAAATTTTAGCAAAATAGCATCTTTTTCACCAACAGAATAAGTAGTTGTATAACCAGTTATATATATTCCATTTGTCACATAAATATCATAAGCTTCCTCATCTTTATTTCCGCCCCATGTTTTAGCCCACAACAGATTTCCATCATTGTCATATTTTAATAAAAGAACCCTTTTCGATATTGCCCCAAAACTTGAAGTTACTCCACATATGTATATATTGTTCTCATATACATCTAATCCATATGCTATATCATCCCCACTTCCTCCCCATTTCTTCATCCACAAAATGCTTTTGTTTTCATCCAATTTTGCGATAAAAACATCTTTATTTTCTTCTCTAATTTTTCCAGTTAAATAAATATATCCATTATAAAACTTCAAATCATTTATAGTTGAATCATCGAATGTAACATTCCAGATAGCTTTTCCATCAATGTCGTATTTAAGCAATACACCTTTTCCATTACTTGCTCCTCCTACATATATAGAATCATTTACTACATCAATACATGTTGCAAAATCATCTTCACCACTTCCCCATGTTTTATACCAGATGGGCTTTATTTCATTACCCCATCCAAAAGCAGAGTAAGAAATTGCAGTGCATATTAAAATGATTGTTGCTAAAGCTATTTTTTTCATGTCATAAATTTTGTTTCATGTATTTAAAGCTATTCTTCCAAAAATATAGTTTTATATAATGCTCAGAAATAATTCAAACATGGCAAAAAAGAATAATGGAAAAGATTTCATAATATTTATCTTACTCATAGCTTTTTTCATCAATTTTATTCTTTTTGCTTGAAAATAACAGGCAAACTATAGCGGGAATTATTTTTATAACTTCTATACTCGCCTACCTTTTATTCTGGCGATTCAGAGTTGGAATAGTTGCAATGTTAAGAGATGTTGGATTTTTTTCATGGATTGGAATAAGATTGAATAAATTTGCAAAATTCAAAGCAAAAAATCTTTTTGTCATAATTCTTTTCATCTCAACCTTAATCATTTCAATAATCCAATAGGGATAATTATAGCAATGCGTGCGGGCTTGACTTTTGAAGATTTTGTCAGATGGGCTTTCCCAGTTGGATTTGCGTCGCTATTAATTTTAATTCTAATCATGCTTTTCTTCCTTAGGAAAGATCTAAAAAATTTTCAGCAAAGTATAGAGAAAAAATAGAGAAGGAAAACTTGAAATCGGCGGATGAAATTATCGAAACAGTTGATAAAACAATAGATAAGAGAGCCCTTAAAATAGGAATTGCAATTTTCTTCTCAATTATTTTCCTCATTTCAATCCACGCAAGAAGAGAAAATTTTCTCAACTTGGAAAAAAACACATTCCTCATAATTGCTCCGATTGCTGGCGCTGGCGTAGCCATGACCTGGCGCAGGGAGAAGGCGCAAAAATATGTTGAGAGAGTTGATTGGTGGAACCTCGTTTTCTTCATTTTCCTCTTTTCAATAGCGGGATGCATATCCTATGTAGGGCTATCTGATAGAATAGCGAATTCCATTGAAATTATTCAAAGTCTCTTCCTTTGATGATAATATTGATATCTTTTGTCAGTGCATTTGCTTCTTCAATGATAGATAATGTTGTTCTTGTTACATCCTTTATACCAATAATATCTTCTCTCGCTAATTCTGGCATAAATGTTTTTCCTCTCTGGTGAGCTCTTCTTTTTGGAGGATGTTATGGTGGGAATATAACCCAAATTGGTTCGACCGCAAATATTGTTGCAATTGGAGTATTAGAGAAAAGAAAGCATCATTATGTAAATGCAAGGGAATGGCTTCCACTTGGCTTTATAGCGGGAATTATTCCAACAATTGTTGGTTTAATTTTCCTAATCCTGCAAATTTAATATATAATTAAGGATTTAGCTTCATGAATAAAATCTTCAAAGAGCTAATTGAAAAGATAAAAGAAATTGCTTCTATGCAATTGGATAAAAACAGCAAGTTAAAAAGAATATGTGATTTAATGAAGGAAAAAATTCATTATTATAATTGGGTAGGTTTTTATTTTGCAAGAGATGAAGAGCTTGTTTTAGGCCCTTTTTGTGGCAGTGACACAGAGCATAAGATAATTCCCTTTGGAAAAGGTATATGCGGACAAGTTGCGAAAAGCAAAAATACATTAATTGTTCAGGATGTTTCAAAAGAAAAAAATTATTTAGCATGCAGCAGAGAAGTTAAAGCGGAAATAGTTGTTCCAATTATTAAAGATGGAAAATTTTTAGGAGAAATTGATATAGATAGCCACTATATTTCTTCTTTTACAGATGAAGATAAGGAATTTCTTGAAGAAGTTTGTAAAATTGTAGCGGATATTATTTAATCCTGAATAATTTTTTAAGAAATTCTAAAAATTTAATCTTCTTCTCTCCCTTCTCCCCTTTTTCTTCCAATAAACCAATCCTAAATTTTATTGTTTTTGCAACCGGTGCCCCTCCAACCACTACCAAATTATCTTGGCTATCATTAGTAGTTCCTTTCATCCAGTCGTTCATATCATTTCCATTGCTTATGAGTTTTCCAAGATAGGCATCAAGAAGCAAATTCCCCCAGGCACCATATAGGCCAGCATAATATTCATCTTTATTTATCTTTCCTGTAACTGCTATATTTCCATTTTTCATCAATACCAGATCATATAGCCAACCTTCCATGCCAGCTTTTTCCCACAAAATATTGAAATTTCTACTTATTTTTGCTAAATAATGCTTATACCCTGCGTCTTCAAATTGGCCGCAGATAAATATATCTCTATCATAAAATATTTTACATGGCAGAACCCTCAAATCAAAAATTTTCTCATTTTTTTCTATCCCGAATTTATCAAAATTCGAAATAATCAAATTGTAATCATCCTTTGCAACAAATCCCGCACAGAAAATATCATTTTCAAAAACACTTAGCGCTGTATAACCAGTATATTTCCCCATTTTCCAGCATTTCCTATTCCATATAACCGAGCCATCATTTTTCGAGACCTTCATAACAAATCCATTTACAGATGGCGGAACAATTCTCCCCCCGAAACCCGCAACAAAAATATTATCGCTTTTATCTATAGCCAGGGCGGGCGCCTGCGTGTACAAAAATGGGGCATAATTTTTTTCCCATAAAGGAGAGCCATCTTTTGAATATTTCTTTAAATAGATTGTGCAGTATTTTCCGCTTTTATCATAAAATGAGCCGACTGTTATTATGTTATCTTTCGAATCGACTTTTACATCAAGCAATGAGCCGAAGCCTTTTGAAAGGAATTTATCAACATTAAATGGTTTTTTTAAAGAAATTTGGGAAGGAAAATATATTTTAAGGGAAGTGTGATCATTCCATAAAAGATTTCCATCTTTATCATATTTCAGAATTAGCCCTCTGTAATCTTTATCCAATCCACATACTATAATATTATCCTTTGAATCTACCACAACTCTGCAATTTCCATATCCTTCATTATAATTTCTCTCCCATATTACCTCGTAACTATAATTTTTCATCCTGAATATAAATCATAATTTATATAAAACTTTATTTGAAGAAATTGTTCTGGTAGAGCAATTTTGCATACCGTTTGCAATAAATAAAAATAAATAATATTATATAGTAAAAAAGCAATATTGCCTCATGGAGGCAAAAATATTTGATAAGATGTATGAAGAATTTAGGGAAATACTGATCTCCGGGGTAAAAATGAAAATATTGATGAGTTTGCTTGAAGGAACAAAAACATCTAGGCAATTAATGGAAGAAATAGGCATAAGTCTATCATCTGTTCTTCATACTGCTAGAGAGTTAGAGGATAAAAAATATATAGAGGAAAGAAAAGAAGGTTTTGTTCTAACTCCAGCAGGAAAAATAGTTGGGCAAAAAGTACTGGATTTAACAAATTCATTCTATGTTACAGGGAAACATAAAGAATTCTGGCTAACACATGATGTAGATGGGATTCCAAAGCAATTCATTGCCAGAATAGGCGAAATCAGGAACACCGAGATAGTTAAATCTTCTCCAAAAAATTTATTGCAAGTTCTTGCGCTTTATGTAAAGCATGTGAGCAAGGCAAAAGAGCTTGCTGGAATATCTCCAGTTTATGTGGAGGAATTCTCGAATTTGGTTAAAAAATTGCTTAATAAAGGGGCAAAAATAAGACTTGTTATATCTAAGAATATAGCAGATAAAGTTTTTGAAGCATATAAAAAAGAGGCGGATGAAGAGTTAAGAAAAAAAGTTGAAGAGGGCAACTTGAAAATATGGCTAATTGATGATGTAAAGATAGCAATGACAGTCACTGAATCATTTGTTTCAATTGGCCTATTTAATTTAGATGGAACATATGACTTTTCCCAAGATTTAGTAAGTTATGATGAGGAGGCGATAGAATGGGGTAGAGAATTATTCGAATATTATAAATCAAGGGCAAAGGAAGTTAGCATACCCTAGCCCTATCTCCTTTATAAAAGATTTTTTTCATTTCCTTACTCTTACAAATATTTTTACTTCTTTGGTTGGCGCATCAATAATATCATTTTCCTTTCTCCTCCTAATAGGGAAAATACTCCCAGAGATGGTTATTTGTACCTCTCTTATTACATATAGTGTATATTCATTGAATAGAGTAACAGATATTGAAGAAGATGCATCAAACTTGCCAGAGAGAGTTAATTTTATCCAATCTAAAAAGAATATTATAATTTTTCTTTCCATCTTTTCCTACATTTTTGCTATAATTTTAGGAGGAATAAGAAACAAATATACAATTCCAATCTTTTTAATACCATTCTTCATGGGGCTCATATATAGCATAAAAATATCTTCTTTCAGATTAAAGGATTTATTTTTAGCAAAAAATTTAACTGTTTCCTTATCTTGGGCTGTTTCCTCCGCCTTCCTCCCCTATGTCTTTGGAGGGAATTTTGTCTTTGCGGTTATGATCTTTCTTTTTCTTTTCATAAAATGTTTTGTAAATACTGTAGTTTTTGATGTGAGAGATGTTGAGGGTGATAGAAAAGTGAATGCAAATACCCTCCCGGTCGTTATGGGCGTAGAAAAGACAATGTTAATTCTCCTCTTTATAAACTCTACTTTATTTATTTGGCTTTTTTTGTGTATCCAAAAAAATTTTTTTCTGGAATATATTCCAGCGATTTTGTTTTCTATAATATATGGGTATATTTACATACTTTTATTCTGCAAAAGTGTTAACAAAAAATACAATTTTGATTATGCGATTGATGGAGAATTTATAATATTATTCCTTATTTGCATATTCATTCAATAGGAAAATTTTTTAATAAAAAAGTTATAATATTATGAAGAGGCTGACATTTATTCTTGCAATAATTATTTTTGGTAATGGTATTGGAAGCGGTGTAATTGTTGAAATAATAAGTCCTTCTAATGGGGAAATATTTCATGTGAGAAATGTTACTATACATGGAATTGCTCAAGCATGCTGTAATGATAAGCTTATTCAATTAATATGGGAACACAAATGGGATAATGGCAGCCTATCAGGTGAAATAAAACTTGATTTTATATTTTATTATGAATTCAATATAGATATTCTTCTTTATCCGGGCAAGAATTTATTTGAAATTACCGCAATTTCCTATTCAGGAAATAAAGCATCGGCAAAAGTTGAAATATATTACGATGGTCCTCTTGCAGATGCAAATGGCCCCTACTACGGATATGTGCTAGAGGAAATAGAATTTAAAGGCTTTGCTTATGGAGGAAGTGAGCCATATACATTTCTCTGGTATTTTGGGGATGGAAATTTCAGCAATGAAATTAACCCAAAGCATGCTTATATGAAGGAGGGATTTTACAACATAATTTTTAAAGTAATTGATTCAAACGGTTATTCAGATGTAAATCATACTTTTGTTTTTATCAGCAAAAGGGAGGAGAATCCTCCTTATGTTGAAATAATAAACCCTAAAAATTGGATTTACATAAATGGAAATAAAATTATTCCGTTTGTTATCCCATTAATAATAGGGAATGTGACTATAGAAGCAAATGCATATGATGACAGTGGAATAAGCTTTGTTGAATTTTATATGGATAAAAGTATTTTATGCAGTTTATACTCTCCACCTTATTCTTTTGAATGGAGTGGAAAAGGTTATCATGAAATAGAAGCGGTGGCATATGATCTATCAATGAATAAGGCAAATTATTCAATAAGCCTTCTTGCAATTTAATAAAATTTTTCATCAACTTTTTCCTCTGGAATTTTTTCTTTTTCCATATTTTTTATATAATCCTCATATAGATGAATTTTTGCAGGTATTGCAAATGGGGCGCCCGGATATGTCATTATTGCCTCCCCTATTTCAAGAGTTTGTATTTCTTTCTCAAGAGCGGAGATGTCTTGCTTTGCGGAATGCTTTAATATATTTCTGTCATTTTCATCAGCAAGCCCTAAAATAAAGAAAGTGTTGAACTGGCTAAGCAAATCTTCCTTTATCAATTTTGGCTGCTGGGTTATTGCACATAGCCCTACTTTAAATTTCCTTCCTTCCCTTGCAATCTGCGCAAAAATTCCATTTTGCAAAACTCTTTGCGCCTCTTCTATTGTTATCATAACTGGTGGAATTTTTCTAAATTTTTCCTTATCCCTAAAAATATTTTTGTTATAGTATAAAATTTTCCTAGCTATTAAAACACTCACAAGTAATTCTTCATATTCATAAATGGAGGAGGTATCAATAAGAATAACCTTTCCATTATGCAACTCTTTTATTATTGCATCGGTATTGCATATATCCTCGTTTTGAGTTACTATATCTGATTCAACTATTCTTTCCGCCCTTCTTTTAAGCACGCTGAATGTTATATCCTGTATTCTTCTATTAAAAATCTCAACCAATTCCTCAATTTCTTTTTCATATAGCTCATCAAGCCATTTTTTCCTAAATTTTGAATATAGAGCATATAGAGCTTCTCTCTGCGCTTCGCTAAGCTCGAATATTTCCTCAAAATCACTAATACTTATCTCATGCGTAGCCAAAACAAGCCTATTTTCCACGCCCCTTGCCCCCTCCGAATAAAACACCGCTCTCTTGCTCGCGAGGGGATGTTTTTTAAGTGCTTCATAATATTCGCCATGGGGATCTATTATAAGTATGCCATATTTTCCAGATTTCATTGCGGAAGCAGTAAAAACGCGCATTAAATTACTTTTACCCATACCAGTTGTTGCAAATATCCCTATATGATATGGAATTAAATCGCCTCTTATTCCAACCTTTACATCTATTTCATCCTCCCCGCTTCTTATTTTCCCTATTTCTATATCCCCCATATATTTCTCTATAAATTTATAATCTTCTTTATTTGCTTTTCTTACCAGGCAAAAATGTGATGGCAATTTTTTTGGCTTATGAAATTTACCATTTTTTACATAACCAAGAGGTTTGCATACACATATCTTAAAAAGTCTTCTTTCCTTTTCCTTAAGCATATATTCCTCCGTCTTTTCATCTAATAAAAGCATGTCTCCAGCTGTTCTTAAGCTCCATTTTTCATCACCTTCCTGCCCATATTGTATGTCTATAACTCTAAGGAAAAACAGCGAATTTTTTTCTTTATCATCCGCAATAAGAATTTCTCCTATTTTTGTATCCTGATTATAGCTTTGCCTAAAAATTATTTCTCCTATACTCTTTCCAACTATTCTTCCAATCATTTTATCCCTCCATATATTCATGATAATCATAAAATATGTTTTCCCATTCTTCGTGGCTAATTCCTTTCTCAAAGGCTTTTTTCTGAATTAAATGTTTTAAATAAATTTCCTCATCCTTGCTTATCTTTACATGTCTATGTATATCTGCTAAGCAATATGGATAACCAAGACAGCTTATATCTTTGCACAGAGAGGATATTTCAGAAAAAATCTCATCCTCATATTTTCCAAAATAATCTACTCTAAAAACAAATTTTGAATAAGGATAAAATTTTACCGCATATACTCCATCTTCAATCTTATAATACCAGCATTTATTCTTCATAATTTCATCTCCAAATTTTTTTATTATGAACAATAAAGGAATTTTTCCTATCCTATAGCCACTTTTCTTGCTTATTCCAACAACTCCATCTATTTTATATTTAAGACATCCATCAAAAATAACAATTTCATTTCCAGAAATTTCTTTTGCAATTTTATATTCCTCCTCCTCTCTTCTTAAATCATTTTCTGCGCTTGCACCATCGCCATATATAGTATCCAGTTCTATTTCTCCTATTTTTTTCTCGATTATATTCTCTTCATTTGCTTTATTATACCCGATTCTCCTTGCAAATATTGAAAATGAATATGCATCAAGAATTTTAACAGAACTTCCATCTATTGAGTATGCGGTGCACCCCGCTTTTCTATTAAATTCTACAAATTTATCCCTATCTATCTCAATTTCGTTTGCGCCAAATATTGCTTCTATGATCTCTTCTGCCTTCACGATTTGAATCGCTTATCAATTAACCATTCTGTATTCAATTATTATATCCCCGTTTTTGTCCACGAGGCGGCGCATGCTTCCTTTGGCGTAGATGCGTAAATCATTTCCGAAATTTTCTATATGAGTCCATCCCCTCATAAAATTGAAAGATACTCAATTTATAAATCTTTTTAAATTTTCATAGGTAAAAATTTTATATTAAAATTTGATAATAGAAATATGAAATACATGGCAATATTTATCGCTGTAATATTTTTAATTCCGTCAAACATATCTATGAAAAAAGAAGAAGAGATAAGATGGATGAAGAATGGTTATCCAGAAATAGACATTCATGAATGTAATTGCATAGGGGTTGGATTAGTGGATGGAAAAAGAGCGATAATATATAAAGAGGAAAAAAATTATTATGAAGTTGAGACATCTTCCTTATATGATTTTCTAATAATCTCTCCTGATGCATGGCTTGATGAATTAAGTGCTCTTAGGCAACATAAGGAAAGCAATGGAATAAAAACAATTGCGGTGGGACTAAATGAAGTTTATGCTCATCCATCCGCTGTGCAGGGAAGGGATGATGCAGAGAAAATAAAATATTTCATAAAGAATGCAATTGAGGAATGGGGAATAAAATATGTAATGCTTGTAGGAGACATTTATCACATGCCAATAAGAAATGCCTTGCATATATGGAGGGATGGAACAAAATTAAGGGAATTTCCAATTCCAACTGATTTATATTATGCAGATATTTATAGATATGAAAATGGAAAAATTGTATTTTCATCATGGGACACAAATGGAAATGGGAAATATGGAGAGGAATATAAAGATGGATATACAAAAGGAGATATTATAGATTTATATCCAGATGTATATGTTGGTAGAATTGCCTGCGAAAATAAAGCGATAGTTAAGCATGTTGTTAATAAGATAATAAATTATGAAAGTAAAACAAAGGGCGAAGATTGGTTTAATAGAATAGTCCTTGTTGGCGGGGATACTTTCCCTGGATGGGGTGTGAGAGAAGGAGAAGTAATGAATGAAATTGTTGCCCAAATAATGAATGATTTTGAGCCATACAAAATACAATACTCTCTCGGAAATTTAAATGCGCTGGAAATTCAAAAAGCTTTGCAGAAGGGATGTGGTTTTCTCTATTATTCAGGTCATGGCTTCCCTTATGGCTGGGCAACACACGGGGAGAGCGAAGCATGGATCGGAAGATATTTTACTCCGTACATTTTTACTCTTTTCAATGGCTACAGGTTGCCGGTGATATTTTTCGATGCCTGTTTGACCGCAAAGCTTGATTTTAATTCATCTGATTTAAGAGAAGATGGTGTACCCATCCCATTTAATGCTACCTTCCCATGTTTTGCCTGGTATTTTATACGCCATTCATATGGTGGAGCAATAGCTACTATAGGAGCAACAAGAGTTGCATTTACTGGAGTAGATGAAAATGGCCCACACTGGGGAGCAAGCTATCTAGCATATAAATTCTTTAATGAATATAGAAATACGCATATTTTAGGGGAAGTTTTTGCAAATGCTCAAATAGATTATGTTAGTTCAGTGTGGGATACCTGGACAATTGAAGAATTCATATTGCTTGGTGATCCAACCTTGAAAATTGGAGGGTATTAGATCTATCAATTTAAGTTTTATAATCATTTGGTGCATATTTTGATTCCAAAGAAAATTATCCAGAAATATCATTTTCTCGCTATCATTACTACCCTTACTCCAAACCTAAAAATTACTGCTTAGATCCGTCTGAAATTTTCAATTGTTACAACTATCTTCAATAAAGCAATTATTCAACAATTAAATTTTCCCCCGCCTTACTCTCGCTTGCGAGCAAAAATTCCTTGCCCATGTGCAAACAGTTTACTGGACAAACATCATTGCACTGGCTACAAAAAATGCACCTCCCTATATAGATTCTAATCTTTTTCTCATTTTCTTTGAATTCAATAGCTTTTGCGGGACATACTTTTATACATGTTTTACAACCAATGCATTTTTCTTTTTCATAAATTATTTTCCCTCTGAATCCCTCCGGCACTTCAACAGGTGGATTTATCTTTAATTTACCCTCATTTACTTTCTTAAGAAATTCTTTTACACTTTTTGGAGCATATTTTGCAGGAAATTTATTTGTGAAAGGTTTTTCAAACATTTGCTTTATTAGCTGTTTTAGCATCGGAAACATTTTATCACCATGGTAAAGATATCTTAAATTGATTGTCCCATATAAGGAGTAACAAACCGATCAGAGATATTAATGTTATTGTTACCCAATAAGAAGTAACCACTTGGGTTATTCTCAGCCTTGCCATTCCCGCTCTTATTATTGTAATAGAGAAAAACATCAATAAAAACACTTTAAGTAGGAAAAAGAGGAAATCTGAAATAATAGCGGAATAGCCAGAGAAGCCAACAATGTCGGAGATATTATATGGGAAAAATATATTTACGATTAAAGATGCAATTGCAAAAATTCTAACCCCGTCCGCCATATAAAATAATGCAAGATTTCTACCAGAATATTCTACAAATACTCCTTGAGCGATTTCTGTTTCTGCTTCTGCAACATCAAAAGGAATTTTAGCGGTTTCTCCAGGAACAACGATTAGGAGGGAGATGAGAAGAATAATTATTCCTATAAACCCAATTAATCCAACATTGTTGAATATGGGGTGCGATGAAATAAATGAAATTGTAAAAACATCACCAGAAATCTCAGATAATTTCCATGCAATTGCTACCACACTTATAGCGAGAGGAAATTCATAGGATATCATGGTTACCATCTCTCTCTGTGCGCCTATTGTTGCGAATGGTGAGCCACTAGCAAAACCACCAGCAACCATCGCAAGTGCAGGCAATATAAAGATATAAACAACTAAAATTATATCATTTTCTCCATGAAGCTGTAATTTTTCAAGTCCCGGGATAGGAATATAAAGCATTAGGAGAATGCTTGAAGCAAGGCATATTAAAGGGGCAATATTATATATCCATCTCACCGCATTCTCAGGAACAACATTTTCTTTAATCATTAATTTTGCAACATCTAGAAATGGTTGTCTTATTGGGGGACCAACTCTTTTCTGCATTCTTGCAACAATCTTGCGGTCTATACCCTTGAAGAGCAGACCAAAAAATATTGAAAGCAATCCAATTAAAATGCATCCTATAGAAATGAAAAATATTTTTTCAATCATCTCATCATCCTCCTTGTCTTTTTCACAGATAATTCATGTAATTGCTCCGCTGTTAAAATTCTCTCCTTTTTATCTTTTACAACAATAACTCTATTTGTGCATGACATACATGGATCGATTGATGCAGCAACAATTGGTATATCTGCAATTTGCATATCAAGCAACATAGGTCTCCATGAAAGAAGATTAATATACGTTGGTGCCCTGATTTTCCAGGAATATAGATGCTCAAAACCACTCTTTAACTTTACATAGTGTATATCCTCGCCCCTCGGCGCCTCATATCTTGCAACCGCTTCTCCCTCGCTTTTCTTTATCTGAGCTAAGAGCTTAATAACTTTTTGCTCTGATAAAATTTCTCCTTTTGGCATTTCATCAACCGCTTTCTCTATTATATCAAGTGATTGCTTAACTTCAAGTAATCTTACAATAATTCTATCATATGTATCTCCAACTATTTCACCAGTAAGCAAATCAGGAGTTATTGCTTTAACTTCAAAATCTGGATAAGCAAAGTAGGGCATATCTTGGCGAACATCTTTCTTTACCCCGCTTGCTCTCGCGGTTGGTCCAACAGTTGATAATTTTATTGCATCCTCTTTGCTTAGCACACCTATTTCCCTTGTCCTCATCTTTATTGTCTTATCTTCCAAAAATAATTTTGCAATTTTTTTGAAAATTTGCCTATAATATTCTATCATTTCCCTTAATTTTGGTATATGCTCTTCTTTAATATCTCTCCTAACCCCTCCATACATAATTATTGACTTTGTAACCCTATTCCCATTTATAGTTTCGAGAATATCCATAACTTTTTCCCTTACCATCCATACATAATGAAGCAATGAATCAAAACCAAGCTCATGGGCGGCAACGCCCGCCCAGAGCAGATGGCTGTGTATTCTTTCCAGCTCCGCCTGAATTACTCTTATATATTCCGCTCTCTCTGGTACTTCTATTCCCGCTATTTCCTCAACCGCCATAACAAGGCATGCGGGGTGACAAAAATTGCATATTCCACAAACTCTCTCAGCAAGATATATGCTTTGCAAAGGATTATTTCTATTCATTCCTATCCATTCAACTCCTCTATGATTCTGGCTTGCAATTACATCGACATCAACTATTTTTTCGCCCTCCAAGGTAAATTTAAGGAGGATCGGCTCTTTCAATGCGGGATGTATAGGACCAATTGGAACCTCATATTTCATTTTTCACCTCCAATTTTCATATAGCTTATTTGTTTCTTTTGGTGAAGTTTCATCTCTTCTCCATGGATATATCCCAGGTGGAAAATCTTCTGTAAGGAACATGTGCCTTTCATCAGGTATCTCTTCTATTTCAACACCAACCATTTCCTTTATTTCTCTTTCTGAAAATATAGCGGAAGGAATAAGAGTTGTTATTGATTTAATGCGCAAATCATCTTTTGGCAAAATAACTTTAAGAGAAACTATCTTCTCCTCAAGCTCCTTTCCATAATCAACAGTAAAATGATAGTTGAGCTCTATATCTTTGCCTAAATCGCTTGCAGATATAATACTGAAATGTGGAAAATCAGCGGAGAAATTTATCATTAACTCTATTGCTTCCCTAATCTTCTCCCTATCAACATTTACCCATATACTAACTTTTTTAGCCTTCTTTTTTACTCCCGCCTCCTTTTCCTTTATTATTGTTTCATATCCATTTTCCTTAAATTTTTGAATTATCTCCTCCGCAATCATTCCAACCCCTCCAGATATTCCCATGCTTTCACAACCCCTTGAATTATTGCCTCAGGGCGTGGAGGGCAACCTGGTACATAAAAGCATTTTGCCTCAGGTATTATTTTTTCTATTGGTCCTGCAAGATGATATGATTCGTGAAAAACCCCTCCGCTTATTCCACAAGAACCAACAACCAAAATAACTTTTGGATCAGGAACTTGCTCATATATTCTCTTCACTTTCGCCACCATTTCATTTGTAACCGGACCAGTGAAAGCAATTACGTCAGCATGGCGTGGGGAAGCGACGAGTTTTATCCCAAATCTCTCGACGTCATAGCGCGGGGTAAGGGCCGCTATAATTTCAATGTCACAGCCGTTGCAGGAGCCACTATTTACATGGAAAACCCACAAAGCACGCTTGAAAGATTTTGAAATCATTTTATCACCCCATATAAAAATAATGAGATAAAAATTATTGCGGTTATAAGCATAAACCAAGAGACATAGTCGTTTATTACTCCACTGTGTATTTTTTTCATAGAGTTATAATAACCTTTGAGAGCATCGATGAAACCCCAATAAACATTACTCGCGCTTATATGCATTTTTTCTTTTGGTGCTTCCATTCCTGATAAAAATGGTTTTTCTTCCTCTCCTCCTCTGTAATCAACTCTTCCAATAGCTCTTATTATATAAACAGTTATTGTTATTATCACGAAGGATATTATCCATATTATCGGTTCCCATACTATCTCATACATTTAACCACCTATAGCGCTTAAGTAACCCGCTTGTTTTGCAAGAGCCATAACCGCTGGATTAACTAAGTTATTAACAATATACTGCGGAAATAGTCCAAAGAAAATTATAACAAAAGTAAGAACACCCATTCCAATAAGCATGCTTTTTGGCACTTCTCTAACATCGTGTATCTTTGGCCCCATAAAGGCAGAGTAAAATACTTTTACGAAAGAAGCGAGAGTTAAAATTGAAACAAGCATTGCTATTATTGATAGTATAGGACTTATTTTATAAACTGATTCATATATTATTAGTTTTGATGCAAATCCATTAAATGGAGGTATGCCAGCTATTGCAAGAGCTCCTATTATGAAGAATACAGATGTATATTTCATTGTATGGGCGAGTCCCCCCATTTCATTCAAATTTCTTGTTTTGAGGCGATAAAATATTGCTCCAGCGGTTAAGAATAGCAACCCTTTGTACATTGCGTGATTTATTATATGGAATATTCCTCCTTCCATAGCCTTTATTCCATATATTTCAAATTCTGGTTTCCCGAGCAAATAAAAGCCTGCTCCAACCCCAAGAAGCATATAGCCGGTTTGACTTATTGCGTGGTAGGCCATAAGTCTTTTTATATCTTTTTGAGGAATTGCCATTGTTACACCAACAAACATTGATAGTAATCCAAAGATAATCAATATCCCTCCTATCAGTTGTGAATCCAATTTAAGGCCATAAAGAGTGAAGCAAACTCTGAACAATGCATATAAGCTAGCTTGGCTACCCGCAACAAGTGTGGCGGTTATAGATGAAGGAGCAACAGAATAAGCATCAGGGCACCAGAAATGCATTGGAACTGAACCACATTTCATTGCAAATGCGGAAACAAGCAATGCAAGAGCTATTTTATCAATATGAGTATATTTGATATTTTTGGCAAGATACGCTATATTCAATAAATCATATTCTCCATAAAATAGAGCAACCGAGAAGAGGATGAATAAAGCGGATATACTTGATATAACCAGAAACTTAAATGCTCCTTCACTTGCCTCTCCCTTCCTGCTATATACAATAAGAGCGGCGGATGCTATTGAAAGAATTTCATAGAAAACAAACAGGTTAAAAATGTCTCCAGTAAATTCCATGCCAAGCATTCCAACCAAAATTAGTAAAAGAAGGGTGTAGAATTTTCCCTTTCCCCTTCCTTCTTCTATATATGCAAGCGAATAAATACACGCGGAAAGGCAAACAGTTGCACTTATTATCCCCATAAATATACCCATTGCATCTATCTGCAATACTATTCTTATTGGCACCACCGCCTGGGTTGGAATGGTTTGGAGTGGATTTCTTTCCCCTATAGCATATACATGCATTCCATTTTTTAAAATATCTAAGGCGAGTATTATGACTAAAATCTCTACAATTATAAAAATAATGACTGCAAAAAAATTTCTTGCTTTTTTACTTATTTTGTCTATCAGAGGCATTAAAAAAGCGGATAGCAAGGGAAGAAGTATAAGCAAGGCGGGTGAATGGGTTATAAGCCAGTTCATTCTCTCAACCTCCTTACTTCTTTTGCATCTAATGTTCCATACTCCTTATATATCTTAATTATGAATGCTAAAATAAGAGCAAGAACTGCTACTCCTATAACAATGCTTGTTAGAGTTAATGCTTGAGGAACTGGCATAACCATTTTTTCTGGTATATCTGCGGGAGTTATATCAGGGGGCAAATTTGTAAAGATGGGAGCAATTCCTCCTTCTCTATATCCGAGAGTTATTAAAAATAGGTTAACCCCGCTCTCAATTATTGTTATCCCTATTGCAATTTTCATAAGATTTCTTCTGAAAACAACCGCATACATTCCTATTGCAATCAGTGCAACCACTGTGAGAAATGGAATATTGTATATCACTCTTCCACCTCCTTTACTGCGAGGGCAATTATGATTAAGACAGAAGATAATCCTCCTATGACCTTCATTCCAACCGCTATATTCAAAATAGGAAGAATTCCCCCGCTGTTTAAAGGAGCCTCACCCCATGAAGGTATTTTTCCAAAAATTTCCTCACCAACAAGAAAATTCGTCAAAAATGTTGCTGAAAGGAAAATTCCGATTAAGCTAACCAGAACAAAAATGATTCCCCCTATGCTCTCAAAAAGAGATATTTTTTCCTCGTCACTCTTTTTCTCAACATATCTAATTCCAAATGCAACGATAAGAAGCGCAATAGCTGATGCTCCTACTGCCCCTCCTTGAAAGCCCCCGCCCGGCGTGAGGTGGCCATGCATTATTACATAAAAGGAAAATATCATTGCTATTGGAAACAGGAAGCCAGCAATGGTTTTTACAATAACGGACATTTCTCCTTTATTCATTTTTTTCCCTCCTGAAAAGAGTTAAAACCCCTGCAATTGCGGAAAAAAGTATTGTAGCCTCCCCAAGAGTGTCATACCCCCTATAATCAAAAACAACGCTTGTAACCGCATTATCTGCTCCAGTTTCCTTTACCGCACCATAAACCCAAAAAATTTTTTTATAGGGAAGCTCATCTTCACCTATTTCATCAACTGTTTCATTATTTAAAATTATTTTTATTCTTCCTTCATCAAAGTAAAATTTGAAATAAGCTATCGAAATATTATTTATCCCTTCCTGCAAAATTTTTTCTTCATTATCCACTGAAAAAATTAGTTCTCCATTGTTCCTTTCTATCTTAATTTCAGATGCTTTCCCAATTATCCTGTCATCCATCTCCGTGTTCTGTGGCTTTCCAAAGTCTCTCATTTCATATGCTGAAAAAAAGAGGAATAAAATAAATATTACAAAAGCAACAATTGCTACTTTCCTCATTTTTCATCCTCCATTCTCTTTGTCGCTTTTATCGCCATTATCATTAAAGCGGTAGTAAGGCAGGCTCCAACACCCGCTTCTGCTATTGCAACATCTGGAGCATGAAGAATGTAAAAATATAGGGATAGCAATAGGCTCATAACCGCGAGAGAAATTACGCTTGCAAGCAGATCTTTAAACCATATTGCTATTATTGCTGATGAGATAGTTGAAATTGAAAGAAGAATTATAATTATTTCAAACATGCTCATTTTTCCCCTCCAGATCATCAACAATCGCTTTTTTTGGCTTTACCCCGCTTTTATGAGCAGCTCTTGCTATTGCATGTGCTCCTGTTGGATTTGTAAGAAGTATTGCTATTAAAGCAAAGAAGGAATGTATTGATATTATGATCATGCTTGCATAGCCAATATACCATTTCCATAAACCATAGACAATTGATGCCAGGCAAATGAATATGCTTCCAAAAGTTGTGCATTTTGTCCCTGCATGAAGACGAGTATATACATCTGGGAAACGAATTAATCCAATAGATGCAAGTAAATTAAATATTATTCCTATTGCAAGGAATACATATATTATTTCCCATATCATATTTTTCCTCCTTCAAGATATTTTGCTATGAATAGGGTTGTGATATAGGAAAGCAATGCATAAACTATTGCAACATCAATATATATTACATCTTCATTTGCCACCCCAAATAAAATCATGCCAGATATTACAAGAGTATTTATTGTATCAAGTCCTACTACTCTATCTGGGATTGTTGGGCCGAGTAAAACTCTTATCATCGCTATTGCAATCGATACGAATAGCATCACGAGAGAAAGCATGAACACATTCATTCTCCTATCCTCCTTGCCCATTCAGGGAAATTTGAGCAAATTGGTTTATAATCACGAGGCATTTTTTCTAAAACTTTTTCATCAACATTTATCCAATGTACATAAAGATTTTTTTCATCATCAATGTCAACGCTTAATGTGCCAGGCGTTAGGGTGATTGAGTTTGCCAATATTGTTATTGATAAATCACTTTTTAGTTTCGGAGATATTTTTACTATTCCAGGATTTATTTTTCCTGTTATAACACGATATGCAACATCAAGGTTTGCCTTTGCCATTTCATAGAAAAAGCGAGGCAAATAGGCGATAATAAATGCCCATCTTTTTGGGTTCGCAAGCTTAAATTCTTTTACAAAAATTTTTCTTGCTATAAAACCACATATCAATGAAAAAATTACGCCCGCTATTATCTCATCAATCCCCCAAATTGAGCCACTATATGTGAGCAAAAGCCAAATTATAAAGGTAAATATGGAGGTTGCTATGAACGCCCGCATCAAAAGGGATATATGAATTGTATATTTAAAAATTTCTTAAAAATGAATTTTGATTAAAGAATCTTGGAAAAATTTTAAAATTCTTGAAAGTAATTTAAGGGTTTTACTCATCTGCATTCTAACAGGGAGTGAATCTGACCACTCGCTAACAGCACCGTGCTCATCTTTTGCTCTAACCCTTACAATGTAATTTCCTGATCTCTCCCATGTATGGATTGCGGTGGCTGTTGCCCCACTTTCAAATGGACCAACTTGAGTAATTGCTCCATCTCCCCAATCAAATATGTAGTAGATTTTATCTCCATCTGGATCTGTAGTTGAAGTTTGATAAGTGTATTCTTTTTTTATCTTTACACTTGTTTCTCCAATTGGTCTATCGGGTTTATTTGGTGGCAGAGAAGGTACTCTTAAAATTAAAGTAGGATCCCCAAAGCATTCCCATTCAAGAACTGTTTTATAATCCAAAACTTGTTTCATTCTATAGGTTTGTATGTAACTATTGATTGGCCTAGTCCACATTTCACCTAAAGATGTGGCGCCGTTTTTATAAGCTTTAAAAGTCTCAATTACTATACCTTCATTAAGGCCTTTTGTAACATCTTTACCAACATAGCTCCAGCCCAAGCCAGTTGCCCCAAAAGATGCTATACCCCCACCATTTGGATTTTTAAGCCATGCATAGGAAAAACAACTCTTATCTTTGTTGAACTTGCTAATACTACATGCGCCGGTTATAACTATAGGGAGCTTTTCTCCATTTCTTAGCAATTCTATATCAAAGCTTAAATACCCTCCTGTTGGTTTTGGAAGCCATGTTTCTTCATCATTGTAAGGATGAGTTGCCCATATATTTGTATTTCCGTGTCCAGAAAAATGAATAAATCCCGCACCAGAATTTATAGCATTATTTAATGGCCCTTTCGTAGCTAGGTTATCCTCAGATACCCATACTTTAGTTGATGTAAAATCACTCATTAAATTAATAACATATTTATTCGCATATTCTCCCTCTAGCACATCATTTCCAGTAAAACTGTCACCACCTACTGCTATCAGATGTTTAAACCACTCTTGTGAGTATGCGTTGCTGTTTTCATAGTTGATTATTTTATTGACAATTGTTGCAAGTTCATTGCTATCAATACAAGGTATTCTGGCTAGATGGACATCGGGGTACAAATCCAGTTCATCATCTGTTGGACCCCAATTTATCTCTGCAAAAACATTGTTTTTATTTGTATCCCAGCTAGAGAAAGTACCGTCCCCGCTATAGATATCAGCATAGTAAAGATCTGATACAAATATCTCATTATCATTTTCATATCTAACATGAACTTCTCTCGATGGCACATTTGAACCAACAAGTAAAACACTATAAGTATTCCAGTTCTCAACGGCATTTTTAATGAAGTACTTTATCTGTTCCGCACTATCTCTTCCTTGTCTGTTAAAATATCTTCCGCTTGATATATCATTTAATTTTAAAACTTTTGTAGAAATTCTGCTTTTATGATTAACAAAATTTTGTAAGCTATTTGCAAAAGCATCTTCGCATATAATTACAAAATTGTAAATGTCATCTGTTTCTAAATTAATAAGTAAATTATAGTTTATATTTATCTCTATCTCACTGCACCATTCAACAATCTTATCTTCCTTTCGGTACCTCGCCGGATATACATCTATGCTTAAAAATACCGCTCTTTCATTTCCATTCAAGCCGGTGTGAACAGAGTAACTAAATCATTTGTCTGGATAAATTTTACTCAACAGCTCCGTATTTTTTGTTACTAATTTCCCTGCAACGTTTGCACCTGGTGTTGGTTTTATTTCTGTTTTAAAAGGATAGACAAATTTTCTCGTATACATTGGTAAGATTGGCTTACCTTGAGACATCAAATAGGTGTTTGTCTCGCCAAAATCTATACTTATGTAATCGTTTTCTTCTCTTATCTGTGACTCAGAGAACTCTACTTTTATCCTTTCTATGCTTGTTTTTTCTGATGGCATAGCAAATGCATATACTCCACTAAAAACCAGCATTCCCACCGCCAAAGCCGCTGTTAATCTTTTCACATTTTCCCTCTTTGCTTCATAATAGTAAATTATTATATAAAATTGTTTCTCTATTTGGATGAAGTATATCGCATCTATCAAATCTCCCAACGCATTAGCTAGGTTTGTTGGATTTTACACTAATTGTCCTTCCAGGAAAAACTCCTTACCCTTATATAGCTCTTTAGCAAGAACATAGTTAATTATGAGCCCTGCCTTCATCTCTCCTTCCAGATTATTTCTCAATAATATGGAAAATATTTGCTGAGTAAAAAATTGAAGAAACCAAAGGAATTAATTATTTTCATTTTCTCAACCATAAAAGCATTTCTGTAATTTTTTCCAATGAATAGGAATATTTTTGCTCGCATTTCCAACAGCCTCACATCTCAACAGGGACATTTATTTTTTTTAAAATGAAAAAGAGTTATAAATATCAGAGAATGTATGAAGAATCAAATTTACATAAAATTTTTAAACTAATTGGTATATTCTACGCATGAAAAAAATCGCCCTGATTTTATTTGGAATATTAATTTTTGGAAATGTTTACGGAGGAATTTTTAGCGGTGACGGAAAATTTGTTATTCAATGGGAAAAAAGCTACGGTAGCATATGGTGGTGGTCCGCCCGCTATGAGGGGCCCCAGCCTGTTGGGGATGCGGATAATGATGGGAAAAATGAGTTGCTTATAGGGGGAAGAGATCCTTTCATGAGAGTTATGAAGTGGGATGAGAGAAGGGGCACATATTATGAGCAGGCGAGAATTATTGACCCTGTTTTTGGGATTGGCTACACCTTATTTGGCATTCCTCAGCCATTTGGCTCAGCAACTGGATTTTGTATAGAGGATATAGACAATGACGGAAAAAATGAAATAGGAGTTGCATGGGGTCGCCACTTCTCATTTTTCAAGTGGAATGGATTTAAATATAAAAAAGAAGGAATGTATGTTGTTTATGAAGGACAGAGATGGGGAACAACTCTTGATTGCATAGTGGGAGATTATGACAATGATGGAATAAATGAAGTTATAGTTACAGGAGGATTCAATAATGCTCCTTCGCTTGTTGCTATAAGATGGGATGGGAATAAATTTGTTGAAGAAACAAAATGGGGAAATGAAGCAATATATTTCCCATGGATTGCGGACGTAGATAATGACGGGAAAAATGAAGTTATTGTTGGCCATGGTCGCGAGCTAGTTGTGCTTAAATGGGATGGGGAAAAGTTTGTATCTCATACAATAGAAAAGTTCCAGTATCAAGTTTTTGGATGTGTTGCAAAGGACAGCAATTTGGATGGAATAAATGAAATACATGTAACTTTCTATACCCCTCGTCTTTGCATTTATAAATGGAATGGGGTTGCATATGAAAAAATATTTGATGCTTTTTGGCAGGGTGAAGAAGACACAATAGAGGCAATAGATGTTGGAAATGTTGATAAAGATGAGATGCCAGAAGTTTGTGTAGGAACAGATAAAGTTCATATTTTGCAATGGAATGGAAATAAATATGAGGAGGAATATTTAATAAACGATACCTATGGTCTGCTTGCGGTAACATGTGTAGGGGATTTTGATAATGATGGAATGAATGAAATAAATGCGGGTGCGGTTGGAGTAAGCGCTGGCAAGGATTATAAAGCCTGGATATTTAAGTATTCGGGCCTGTAGCCTAGCGGAAAAGGCGGCAGCCTTCGGAGCTGCAGATCAAGGGTTCAAATCCCTTCAGGCCCGTAGAAGAGATGGATTTTTGCTTTCCATTTTATTAAATTCACGGTGCTTTAAAAGCAAATTTTTTTCCCATAAATTTAGATTTTCATTAAACTTAAAGTTTTATAAGTGGATGCCAAAAACAGGTGAAAAAGAGAAAGATGCGGAAGAAAAAAGGAGAGAAAAATCTTTTCTTCATAATATCTCCTTATTTGGTATCATTTTATTATCTCCAAAAGGCCGCATAGTGGTGTTTTATTCCTCCTAATAGGCCTATTATTTTTTCATAGCATCAATTTTGTATGTAAAGGGCGAGTTAAAGCGTATAGAGGCTCTTACAATGGCTCTGATATGGATCTACATTCTTTTAATTTATATTTCTTTCCCGTTTATTGTATGGTACTATAAAATACTTATAGTGATTTTTATGATATTGGGTTTAATAATGGCTTTAGCTTCTTATCGCCTTTTTAAAAAATATATGGATTTAAAATTTGCATCTGTTTCGGCAGCTTCAGTAGTGATATATATCATTGTGGATTCCTTTCATCTCTACACGTTCCTTAATTTGGATGAAAATGTTGCATTCTGGTTTTTTGGTGCAGTATTTCAGGGTTTTTCAGTGTTACTAGGAGCATTTAGTATATTTTTATTAAGAGAAGGAGAAACTATCGTACGAGAGGAAACTCGAGAGAAGCTGGTAGAATATTTTTTACCTTCTGTACCCTACATTGTGGTAATACTCTTTATTTCAGTTGTATGTCTCCCTTTTTCACCGGTTTTAGTAACAAAAAACCAGTCTTTACTCCTTACGATAATTATTGTATCTATTTTACTGTCGATCTTGACAATCATAGGATTTTTTGGAATTTTTTGGTCGATATTTAAAGAATATTTTATTAAAGAATCTCAAAAGTAATTTTTACCTTAAATATGGAGTTTTTTTTATTCAGCGAAATGCTATTAGACAGCATATAAAGATATATAAATATATCATCAGAAACAAAAGATAGAGATGATTTTGTTTTAATTTTTTGACGAAAACAAGCAAATTTTCCCTAAATATTATCGGAATTAAAAAGACTGTAACCATTGAGAAAGTAACGAGTTTATTATCCCAGAGATAGATTATAAAAAAATTGTGAAGTGAATGAAGGAAAATTGCTACTGGTTACATAGTAAAATGGGGTAAATAGAATAGGTGATGTGGATTAAAGCATTTAATAAAATAAAAACCTCCAACTATGATAAGAAAAGAAAATTGCAAATTATTCTGGATATAAGGCATTTCTCTTAGATATCTTAACCTGAAAATTTTATTAAAATCAATTATAAAAATTGACCAGTAGCCAATCATTTTTAAGCTTTCTTCAACTATTGGAGATATAATTACTATAAACACCGGCAAAAGATTTTCTAAGATATTGTTTATCAAGCAGACGATAAGGAAGACGATTAAACCTATACAAACAATCATTGCATAAAAAAGAATTTTTCTTTCTCTCAGCGAAAGTCTAAAAGATGTTTTCCTCATTATATTTAAGAGATAAAAACATTTGCTTCACCAATAAAATTAAAACATTCTCCTCATTACATAATATGGCTCTTGTTCTTGGTGCGGGGAAGATGGGAAGGGCAATTGCATATGATCTAATGAAGCAAGGTATAGATGTCAGGATATGCGATATAAGGGAAGCGAATATAAAGAATTTTTTTAAAATGAATGTGAGAAATGAGGAAGATTTGGAAAGGGAAATGAAGAAGGAAGATATTGCAATAAGTGCTCTTCCTTATGATTTCAATTACAAAATTGCAAAAATTGCAATAAAAACAAAGACAGATTTTCTTGATTTAGGAGGAAATAGTGAAATCGTAAAAAAGGAGTTAATGCTTGATGATAAAGCTAAAAAAGAGGGAATAAGTATAATACCTGACTGCGGGCTTGCTCCAGGAATGACAAATATAATTGCTTATCATATATGGAATAATTCAAAAGAGGTGCATATTAGGGTTGGTGGCTTGCCTCAAAAACCAAGAGGAGCTCTAAAATATTCCCTATTTTTCTCGGTTCATGGGCTCTTAAATGAATATATAGAGGATTCAATAATAATAAGAGATGGGAAAGTTTGCAGAGTTAAATCTCTTAGTGGAGTAGAAAAAATTCATTTTAGAGGATTTAAAAATTTAGAGGCATTTTATACCCATGGAGGCACATCAACTTTGCTTGAAACAATGAAAGGCGTAAGGGATTTAGATTATAAAACAATAAGATATAGAGGGCATGCAGAAAAAATCAGGGTTTTGAAGGAATTAGGTTTTTTTGAAAAATCCGCAAGAAAATTTACAGAAAAAATTCTTGAGAAAACCCTTTCCAAAGATGAAAAGGATGTTGTTCTCGCTAGAATATATACTGAAAACAATTCTGCGGAGCTTCTGGATTATTATGATGAAAAAGAAAATTTTTCCGCAATGGCAAGGACAACTGGTTTTTCAACATCGATAATTGCAAAGATGGTCATTAATGGAGAAATAGAAAAAGGAGCTAAACCGCCGGAGCTTGCGGTAGATGGAAATAAATTTTTAAAGGAATTGAAGAAAAGAAGAATAATCTGGGAAATTACATGAATATTCTTCTATACTCCTCAACAGTATCCTCAAAAAATTTTTTAACCCCTTCCTGAGTTTTTTGATGGAAAATCATCTCCTTTAAAACATTGAATGGAATTGTTGCTATATCTATTCCTATTTCCGCTATTTCCCTAACCTGGCGGGCATTTCTTATACTGGCCGCAATTATTTTTGTTTTAAAATTATACGCCTTATATATATTTGCTATACTTTTTATCACTTCAACACCGCTGTACAATCCATTATCAGAAAAATATGCTCCAGCTTTCTTCTTATATAATTCAGGTATATTCCCCTCCATTTCAAGCATCTTTTCTTCAACCCTTTTAATCATATTGTAATCATAATAATCCCACTTCCCATACTTTATTCCAAGCTTATCTCTTATATAATCATCAATTCTCCCAACAAACGGGCTGACATAGCTTGCTCCCGCCCTCGCAACCAGCAGGGCCTGGGTCGGGCTCATAACAAGCGTCGCATTTGTTCTTATTCCCTCTTCTTCAAGCCTCTTTATTGCTTTTATTCCTTCAAATGGCTCATCATTTGATGTAGAAATTGGAATCTTTATCACAACATTACCTTTTTCATTAAATTTTTTATCCAAAATCTTTGCCTCCTTCACCATCTCATCTTCCTTAAATCCCTTTACTTCCAAGCTCACTGGTCCATCCACAATTCTGCAAATTTCCCTTATATATTCTTCCATCTCCATCTTATCTTTGAATTTTTCAAAAGCTATCTTAATTAGGGTAGGATTTGTAGTTACTCCATCAACAATGCCCCACTTTTTTGCCTCCTTTATTTCATCTATATCAGCGGTATCAATAAATATTTTCATGATTTGGAAAAAATAAAAAAGATATATATTTTGTTATTTCAAGTGTTTTTTCCTTTCCTCGGTTTGATATTTTTCTGGATTTTCCAGATAATCTGATATTAATTCATATTCCTCCTCACTCATCTCTTCCCTCAACCATTCAATATTATCCTTGAATTTTATAAGCGAATGAATTTTTACTCCATATTTATTTGCTGTTTCCTCCGCTCCCTGTTGCCTATCTATTATAACCGCAACATTCTCACATTTAATTTTGCAATTTCTTTTCTTTGCCTCTTCTTCAAGCTGTTTTATTGCATTTAACTTGCTGTCAAATTTTGTTACAACATCGTCAATCGCTATGAAATTATCTCCATCTTTTATTTCCCCCTCAACCAAAGAATGTTCTCCATAGCTTGCAGAATCTTTTCTTGTATAGCACATAGGTAGCATTGAATGCAGGCTAACAGAAGTTGCTATAGGTATGCCCGCCATTGCTATGCCCAGGATTTTATTCCCTTTTCCTTTTATTTTCTCCGCTATTAATTTTCCAGAAAAATTCAGTAAATCAGGATGGGAAGGAAGATTTCTGAACTGAATATAGAATGGTGACCAAATTCCAGATAAAAGAATCCACCCTTCAGGCCTGTCTCTTTTCCATGTTTTTATAAGTCCTCTTTTGTAAAATTCTATGAAAATTTCTCTTTCATTCAAATTCTATCACCTCCTTGGCAAATAATTTTGCGGATTTTTCTATATCATCGCTATCATATATTGAAGAACCAACAATTGCATATGAAGGATAGCCAAGAAGCAGGCGAAATGCTTTTTTTATCTCCCCTCCTTGCCTCCCTATGCCGGGCATGCAGTATTTTGGCTCGTTCATCATATTTGCTATGATCATATGGTATTTTTTTATCGCCTCCTCCTTATTTCCTGGAAGGATAAAGTACTCTACTTTCTTCCTCACCGCAATTTCATATATTTTTGAAGGAGCGCTATCCACTATAAACCCGCCATTTTCATACAAATATTTTTCATGGGTCATCTCCCCTCCAACCATTGGCACCATTTCATTCCTGAATATTGCATCTATAAAAGCCTCCTCGCTTTTTGGGCCCGCCTGCGGGAATATGATCACGCCCTTCACGCCCGCCTCCTTGCAAGCTTTGGCGAATTTATCCGCTATCTGGGGAATATCTGTGCCAGCCTTTTGATGATCATAAATAACTGGTAGCTGGAAATCTATTTCTTCCATTATATTTTTTAGCCCGTATTTCAGGGCAAGATTTGCCCCTATTTTATAACCAACAATTCCCTCTATGCCCTGGGTTTTTTCAACGACTTCTTTCAATTTTTTTAGCTCCTCGACATCACATGCAATTATCACGCCATGCCTTTTTTCGAACATAAACATAAATATGAGCACATTTATAATCTCTTCCGAAAAATTTTTTTCCAAAAATTTAATTTTTAATATGGAAATAAAAGTAGGGAACATTGATGAAGATAAATATAGCAGGCTTAAATTGTATGAATGGTTTGATATAGAAAAAGTAAGGATTGTAAAAGTTCTTGTTGTTGGAGCGGGGGCTCTGGGCAATGAAGTTTGCAAAAATTTAGTATTGTCAGGATATAAAAATATAGATATTGTAGATGCGGATAAAATAGTTATTTCAAATTTGAGCAGATGTATTTTTTTCAATGAAAAAGATAGGGGGAAATTTAAAGCGGAAATTCTCGCAAAAAGATTAAATAGAATAGAGAAAGATGCTAAAATAAGATATTTTAATAAGAAAATAGAAGAAATGCAGGAGAAATTTATTCCATCTCACGATTTGGTTATTGGATGCGTTGATAACATTGAAGCTCGCCTCCACATCAATTCATTTTGCTATCTTTATGAAATTCCTTATATAGATGGGGCAATAGATGGACAAATAGGAAAAGTTCAGGTTGTTTTTCCCCCTCATACAAGCTGTTTTGAATGCTATATAAATTCAACACATGAAGAGATATTGAAAAAAAGATTCAGTTGCACAGGGAATGGAATAAAGTATTTTGAGCCAAAAATTGCATCTGATATAAATACCGCAAGCATAATTGCATCTTTCCAAGTTCAAGAAGCATTAAAAATTACTCATTCCATGGAAAATTACATAAGAAATATTTTTTATTATGATGGATCCAGAAACTTTTTTGATATCTTTGAGCTTCCGATAAGCAAGAAATGCAATTGCCACAAAAAATTTATTTATTGAATTTGCATTTATTGATGATTTTTGGGGAGAAAATGAAAGATGTATTCCATAACTTACTGGGCTCAGAAAGCATTTTCAAGAACAGGGAAGTTTTATCTCATTCCTATATTCCAGAAATCTTGCCACATAGAGAAAAACAAATTGAGGAGTTAGCAAAAATACTTGCCCCAGCTTTAAGAGGAGAAAATCCTTCAAATGTTTTTATTTATGGAAAAACTGGTACTGGAAAAACTGCGGTTGCAAAATTTATGGGAAAGCAAATCGTTAAGAAAGGAGAAGAGCTAGGAGTTCCAACAAGTTTTGTTTACATAAATTGTGAAATTGTAGATACCCAGTACAGGATTTTGCAAAACATTTCAAATCATTTCATTAAGAAATGGGAAGAGCGTGTTCCTTTTACTGGATGGCCAACAGATGAAGTTTATTCAAAACTTGTAGAAACAATAGATAGGGCGGGAGGAGTAACAATAATAGTGCTTGATGAAGTAGATAAAGTAAAAGATGATGAAGTTTTATATAATCTATCCCGCATAAATTATGACTTAAAAAAAGCAAAAGCATCAATAATTGGCGTATCAAATGATTTGAAATTCACTGAATTCCTCGACCCGAGAATAAAATCCTCTCTCGGCCAGGAAAATATTGTTTTCCCTCCATATACTGCGGATGAGCTTGCGGATATACTAAGAGAGAGAGCAACAATAGCCCTTAAAGAAGGCGCTCTCGAAGAAAATGTAATTCCCCTCTGCTCCGCGCTCGCCGCCCAGGAGCACGGCGACGCAAGGCGCGCTCTCGATCTGCTTCGTGTGGCTGCGGAAATTGCGGAAAGGGAAGGGGAGAAAAAGGTTACGGAAAGACATGTGAAAATTGCGGAAAATAAAATAGAGCTTGACAGGGTTAGTGAAATTGTAAGGACATTGCCGGTTCAATCAAAAATCGTGCTCATGGCTGCGATAATAGGAAATGAATTTTATGATGACTTGACCACTGGCGATTTATATGAAATATATAAAGATTTATGCAAAATGTCGGGCTTGGGTGCTTTAACCCAAAGGAGGGTTGCTGATTTAATATCTGAACTTGATATGCTCGGAATAATAACCGCGAGAGTGATTTCTAAAGGGAGATATGGAAGGACAAGGGAAATAGAGGTTTTTTCTCCAGATAAAATAAAGGAGACAATTGAAAAAAGCGGTGATTTACCAGATTTAACATCTTATAAGCCAAAGTTACAAAACTTATTAAGTTTTAATATTAAAAAATGAAAGGGTTAGAAGTTTATTATAAACACGCTTATTCTTTCCTCTGCTGTTTGGCCAATGCTATCAGAGGCAATTACTTTTATTTCATGTGTTCCTATAATAAACTCATCCCATAGCCATGAATATGGTTCACTTGTATCAGTGAATTTAAGCACACCATCTATGTAGAATTCTACTTTTGCTATTCCTATGCTTGAACTTGCGGTTGCTTCAACTGTTATTCCTCCAATTATTACCGGCATTGGCAATGGAATTATTTCTCTATCAAAGATATATAAAGCATTTCTTGGTTTGGTTATGCTCACTGTTGGTGGGCTTGGCATGCCTATTGTAAATGTTCCATCGCTTGTATCACTTGCAACATTTCCCGCATTATCCTTTGCAACTACTTTAACCATGTAATTGCTTCCATATGGCAAGCCTGCAACATTCCAGTTATATGAACCAGTATTTGGAATATTGCTTGCTATAACATTCCATGTTAAGCCAGCATCTCCGCTATATAGCAAGTCAATCCCTGCAATTCCTATATTATCGCTTGCTGTCCATCTTATTGTTATAATGCCACCTAAGGTTTCTCCACCATTTGGATAAATTACTCTTACACTTGGCTTTGTCTTATCTATCTTGAATGTTGTAATCTTTGCTGGTGTTTCAGTTATGCATGCATTGCTTACCGAATAATATTCAATTGTGTGAGTTCCTTCTGCGGAAAATGTAATTGGTGCGGTATATTTCTGCCATGAACCTCCATCGATGCGATAATATGTTTCTTTAACTCCGCATATGTATGCATTTGCTACAAGCTTGATTGTTACATCACTTGTATACCATCCATTCTCTCCAAGCAATCCATCTATTATGCAGGTTGTTACTGGCATTGAGTATGCTATTCCAAATGTGCATGATTTAACTTGCTCAGTGCTTCCAAGAGTATCTACTGAATAGTATTCAACTGTATATAGTCCTTCAGTTGAAACAGTTACTGGTGAAGTATAATTCTGCCATGCTCCTCCATTTATTCTATATCTTGTATATGCAACTCCTGGCACATCTGTTGCGGATAGAGATATTGTAACTGGTCCAACATACCAGTTATTGCATCCAAGTGGCCCAAAGCAACTGCATGTTGTAACTGGTGGCTCATTGTATGTGCTCATTGTTGCTTCCTTTGCATCATTTGCAGGATTTTCATCTCCCGCAAGCAATGTTGTTACATTTATTATATACACACTGTTTTCTTCGGCAGTAAATGGCGGGAATGTTATCTCTTTTTCCGCCATGAATACCAAATTATTTACTGACAATGTTTCGGAATATATAACAGAGCCCATTCCAATTTTTGTTATTTCAACATCATCAATGTACCATCCTTCCAAGGTTCCTGAGGAATCACTCGTAAATATAAATGCAATATTTATCTTATGTGTTGTTGCATTTATATAAGATGTTATATCGACTTCTTCCTCTTTCCACCCACCAGATGAGCCTGTATATCTTTTTATTACATAGAATGTATAATTATCCGGACTTGCACAAACATATGCATAATCTCGGTTGCTCTCCAAGTTACACCACTGCTTCCATTTTAACAAAGCTTGTGTTGTATCTGATAAATCCAACTTTGGAGATATTAAAAAGTCAACCATGTTATTTTCATATTGCCCGGTTGTTTCATTTCCACAGTACCAAGAATGATTCTGGCTCGCATATCTCCTTGTACTTATATGCCAGAGATCCACTCCAGATGTAATACCGTGTGTCCAGTTATTTTCACCACTTTCGATATCATCCTGCATTACAACAACCTTCCCCAACCCATAGATAGTACATACGACATCGAAGGTTGCTGACAGCGTACCATAATTTTTAACTGTCGCTCTAACAGCATAGTCTCCTGGCTGATAAATTCCTGGGGTCGGATAATTTATTGCTGAAACCCCGACATCGTAAAAATTACATATTTTAACAATCGAGGATTTTACATTATTTAATATGTTCTCGTCTCCGCTCATTAATGTTTTTACAACCAATATGTAATCTCCTTCAGTTGAAAAATTACAAGGACTAAATTGTACATATGTTGTATTATACGAATTTATCAAACTAACTATTTTTTCTTCTCCGAATACTAGATTCAAAGTATTTATGGATATATCATCCATATATAATGTTGCACCTGATGTACTAAGAGAATGATGATAGAATCTTATAGCTATATTTTGGTTAGCATAAGGTGTTAAATCAGCAACAAATTGATACCATGTGTATGAACTCATTGCACTAATAGAAGAGTTATCTAATTCAAATATAGTTGTCCAAGGTCCATTTTGAGTTGCTCCAACATCAACATGCAAATATTCACCAGGAAGTGCTGTACGGGAAAGTCTCAATAACCAAAATACCAAAGCGTAATTCCCCTCTCCTAAAGAAATAACAGGAGTCACCAAGTATCTATCTCCCCCAGTAGCAGCGTATGAATAAGCAGCCCATATACCGCTATGCTGGTATATCTGACCACGCAACCATCCTCCATCAGCCCCGCCATTAAGCCAGCCAACGGGCGGAAATGATTCTTCAAATCCTTCGCTGAATAGCAATGTATTGAATTGATATATTGAGCAATTTACTGGCACATTTGCCTTATTTACATTTCCAAAGTTCTTTACTGTTGCATTAACCGCATGGCTTCCAGTTGGCGCAACCGCGGGTGGATAATTGATTGATGTTACACCTACATCATCTATATCATTTATTATCACAGTTATTTCCTTGTAATCATTGCTGTTATCCTCATCGTTTGTTAGCTTTGTTGTTACATTTATCTTGTATGTATCCTCAATGCTTACTGTCCATGGGTCAAATACTACATATGTTTGCTGTCCAACATTCAAGCCAGAAACTGATTTTTCATTTGTGAATACAATTGCATCCGTTGAATTTCTTATTGTGCAATTTACAGTAAATGCTCCTACTGGAACATTTCCAAAGTTCATAACTGTTGCATTTACCGCATAGCTTCCTGTAAATTGTGTTCCTGTTGGATAATTAATTGAAACAACCCCAACATCATAAAGATTATTTATATCCACTAATATTTCCTTGTAATCATTATCCGGATTTTCGTCTCCAGTAACCAATACCGTAACATTTATCCTATATACATCTTCCACCAAAGTGCTCCAATCAGAAAATTCTACATATCTCTCTTCGTTACCCATCAAAGAGGAAATTATTACTTCTTCGCCAAATACAATTGCATTCGTTGAATTTCTTATTGTGCAATTTACCTTCACATCTGTTAGGTTTGCTGCTCCGACATTCTTTACTGTTGCATTTACTTTGAATGATGTACCTGGCAGATATATTCCTTGTATCGGCGAGTTGATTGATTTAACTTCCGCATCATATACACCTTGCAGGAATACAATTGTTGTTGTGTAATCATTACTCTGGAATTCGTCTCCAATAAGCAATGTTGTTACATTTATTAAATAGTTTCCGGCACCAGTTGTAATGCTCCATGAACCAAATTCAATAAGTGTTTCCTCCCCAGCATTTAGGAGTGCGCATATTTCATCATCCCCAAATACATAACTATATGTGGGTGTCCCCACCAGCCTGATGTTATCTACTTCCCAATACCATGCCCATGTTCCACTATCATTATAATACCATCTTATCCATACCCTTGACTGCCCTGCTGCATAAGCGGATATATCATATGTCATGTGTCCATAGGTTGTTGAAGTGAAGTTTGCTATTGTTATCCATGGGTTGGCTGTTGAGCCAACTCTTATATCAACCCTTCCCCATGAGCCAGAAGAGTGATAATAATAATGATCAAATTCAAGTATAACTCCTGTCTGTGAAGCGAAATTCAACTCTGGAGTTATTAATTGCTCATCCATGTATTTTGTTCCCGAACCAAATGCATCGCTATCAACAATCATAAATTTGCCATCGCATCCATCTTTTGCTCCTTTATTTCCTGGGTCTTTATCTGTCCAAGTTGCAGGTATGCTTGTTCCAGGATAAACATCATCTGTTCCTCCATCAACAATCGTCCAACCAGATGGCAGACCAGACTCGAAGTTTTCGAAAAAGAGCTGTGTTCCTGAAATTAATTTATAGATTGAACAATTTACCCGAAAATCTGATTGCGGAATATTTCCAAAATTCTTTATTGTTGCAATCGCTCTAATTTCTGGAGGAGATGGAACTGAAATTGTCCCGGTTGGGTAATTAATTGATGTTGCTCCTAAATCGTCTATATTCCATATTTTTGTTATTATTGAGCTTGTATCATTTCCTTTAATTTCATCAGTTAAAAGATTTGTTTTTACAACTATTAAGTAATCTCCTTCTTCTGCAAAGTTATATGAGCTAAATTCAATATATTTTTCCTCATCAGCATTTAAATTAACTGTTTTATCTTCCCCAGACACAAAATTTGTACTGTAAATAACTATATCATCTATCCTTACAGCTGAAGCAGAAGGTACTCCTGCTGTGCGAGATTGAAATCTTATATAGATAGTACTTCCATTATATTGAGATAAATCCACGGTGAATTTATACCATACATTATTCAGCATTCCTTGCAGGATATCGTAATTAATGTCAAGTAAAGTCACCCACGGCCCGGTTGAGGTATAGCCTACATCAACATGTAAATACTGTCCATTTCCTAAATTATTTCCATCTTTTCTTGCCCAGAAATCAAGCAGGAAATTTCCACTCCCAAGAGAAATCGCGGGCGTAGTTAAATTGTAATAATTAATTACGCTGCTTGACGAGGATGCAGAATAGTTTCCTGTATGATTTGCTGCAGAGCTACGAGACCATCCTTGATTAGCCCAACCAGAAGGTGGCCATGTGCCTTCGAAACTTTCATTAATTATAACCGTGTTTATCTTATATATTGAACAATTCACTGGAATGCTCGATTGATCCACATTTCCAAAGTTCTTAACGCTTACATTAACAACATAGCTTCCAGCTGGTAGTACTGAAACTGGATAACTAATTTTTGTTATACCCATGTCATATATATCTCTTACCTCGAATGTTGTTTCCTTGTAATTATTGGCTGCATTTTCATCGGGTGGTGAAGTCCAGTTTGTTGTTACATTTAATATGTAATAGCTCTCGCTAAATGTCACCGAGCTAAATTCTATAGGTTTTTCCTCTCCAGAATTTAAATTAATTGTTCTATCCTCCCAAAACATTAATTCAGGATAGTATAAGAGAACATCATCTATATGGATAGTTGCTCCAGACCCAGTTGCATAATGATTAAATTCTATGGAAACGGTGCTACCAGCATAAGGAGACAAATCAATGCTAAACTTGTACCACTTTCCCCTGGTCATTCCGTTTAGAGTGGAATATCCTATACTCAATAATTTTATCCAACCACCACCTTGATTTATGCTAATATTCACATATTGATTTGCATTTGGGGTCGCTGTCCTCAACATCCAAAACTCCAAGATATATTTTTTATTTAAAAGAGAGATGCCTGATGTCCTTAAATATTTATTTCCCGCTGACGCTGATGAATAAATCGAGTTATTACCTCCACCATGCTCGTAATTCTGACGTAAATTCCATCCGCTATTAGTCCATCCAGCAGGTGGAAATGCTCCTTCAAATCCCTCATTTATTACATTTATTATTTGATATATCGAACAATTTACTGGAACATTGCTTAGAGGAACTGTTCCATAGTTCTTTACTGTTGCATTTACTTTATGTGTTTTTGTTGTTGTAATTATTCCTGTTGGATAGTTAATTGATTTAACCCCTGCATCATATATATCATTTATCTCGAGAGTAATATTTTTATAATCATTTGTTGTATCCTCATCTCCCGCTATGCTTGTTGAAACATTTATTGCATAATTTCCTTCTGTTGCAAAGTTATATGGACTGAATTCAACATATTCAAACTCTCCAGCATTCAAATCAATTGTTTTATTCTCACCAAAGACAAGAGTATATGTAGGTGTTGGCTCGGTTATTATCTGATATATTGAGCAATTTACATTTATTCCTGTCTGGTGTGTATTTCCAAAGTTCTTTATTGTTGCATTAACCGCATGGCTTCCAGTATTCACTGTTCCAGTTGGATAATTAATTGTTTCAACTCCAACATCAGCTAAGTCATTTACTTCCACTGTTATATTCTGATAGTTATTCTTTGGATACTCATCTTCAAATTCAGTTAGTTTTACTGTTACATTTATTGCATATAGTCCTTCAACGCTTACACTCCATGGAGCAAATTCAACAAATGTCTGCTTTCCGGAATCGAGACTTATTGTTTTTTCATCATAATGAACAAGCTGTGCATCATATGAATAAACAATTACATCATCAACATACATTCCTTCGGAATTATTAAAGGCGTCTGATACAAATGTGAATTTAATTCTAACCTGATTTGTTAAATTAACATATGCCTCTATTGGCACATGCCATACCTGCCAAAACGGGGTATAAAGCATGTTTGTTTTTACCTGAACCCATGTTGAACCATTATTATCGCTAAGATATATTGTTCCATAGTCCCTATATTCACGATAAAATTCTCCATCTACCCAATACCAGAATTCAAGCATTGCATGATTTAATCCACTTAAATCAATTGGCTTTGAAATAATGCTATCATTTGCATTTGCCCTATATGATGCTTCATCTGTACATTTGAATGAATGAGTTGGGCTATTATATCTTGCTGTTGATATTGTCCAGGTATGACCGTCACCATTTCCATCTATCACTGTCCAATTTGCGGAGCCACTTTCCATATCATCATAGAAATGAACAACTTTTGTTAATTTATATATTGAAAGATTTACATCAAAATTATTCTGATTATTTAGTCCTGTATTTTCAATTGTTGCATTTACAGTATATGTTCCTGTTGCAATAATTTCTCCATCTTTTGGTTCATTTATACTCTTTGCTCTTACATCATTATTATGCACAAATCCTTGCTTGATTTTAATTTCTGGATCACCGAGTAGATTTAATTCATAATAGCACCATCTCATACAATTCTGCTGTAGGCGATATAAATTATCTTCTTTTGAGTCCTGATTCGCCTTTCCTATTTCTCTTATATTTTCCCCATATACCGCATCAAAGAATTCCCTGTCATAAGCCTGAGATGCACCATCTGTACTCCTTTTAGTAGCCCATCCATAGTTTGCATTCATTATAACCGCAAATGCCCCGTGTTCTGACGTAACAAGTTCTTCCCCAATACAATCATCTTGAGTAAATTCACCAGCAAAGCATCCTTGAGAATATAAGATAAAATATCTTGTATTTCTAAGCTGGATAACATCCGGGATATAAAATCTCATTACATTATCATAGCTTGCATGTCCTAAGTGATTTACTATGTGTATTCCGGAATTTATTACATTCGCCAAGTCTCCTGCCGACCAAGTATATGTTGTACTATCATATAATGTGATTATATTATATTCATCCCCTGGAATACCAACTGTATAATAGCCATTTGCATTTGAACCATTTCTCATCTCTTCTTTATAACTTGAACCATAATCTGCAATTCCTCCTCCTCCAATGTATTCAGCACAAAACAGGACATTATGCAAATATGAATCCTCCGATGTATCATATTCAAGTGTTTTCCTTACAAAGTTCGCAAGTTCTACTGCATTATCAACAGGTGCTCTTCCAACATATACTTCCGCCCTCAAATCTACTTCTTTCCCTCCTTCTCCATCATTTGGTTCGCCCCATTTATCATCTCCATCATAGTTATAGCTTCCATCAAGACATGCATAGTATAAATCGCACGGGATATAATCTGTAAGACCTCCTGCATACGTCTGAACCCATAACTTTCTCACTGGAATTACTTCTCTTCCATCATCCGCATCTCCTCCAAGCAAAACATACTGGGTATGCCATTCCTGATATGCCCATTTTATGAAATTCCTTATTTTTTCTGCATTATCTACTCCCGCAAAGTTTGAATATATCCATTCAACTGTTACAATTGTTGCATTCATTCCCTTTGCAATTTTTGAATTCATTAAAGTGGTGAAATTGTATGTTCCAGGTGTATTTTTCAATGCTTCTGTTGTTATAATAACATATTCACAGCTATGGCTCGGATTTAATGGATAAGTTAAAACTTCTCTTGGATTATCAACCGTTTTTGTAACAATTTCTCTATCTTCTTCAATTCCTCTGAATAGCTCATTTACCTGCCCATCTTTCAATTCAACAACAAGCTCCATAATTGGATATAGATATAGTTCTTGAGTTGATGGATTCCATTGAACTGGATAAAGATTTATTGTAACTATTGGAAAACCACGCATATATTGAGTTGTTACTTCCTTGTATAGATAGCCAGGATATACCTCACTTGATTTATATATTTTTTCATTTTCTTCTATTTCTGGAATTTCATCGCTTCCTATTTTAACTGGCGGTAGCTTTGGAGCCAATTTTGCTTTTCCAATTAAAACTGGCTCTCCCGCGTTAACTTTTATTTCCTTTACTTCTGTTCCATAAGGAAGTAATACATTCACTGGCTTAACAGGTATTTCTGGCTCACCCGCATTTCCTGTTTTTGGCAAATCCATGGCAACGCTTGCATAGTTTTCTCCTGCAAGAAATACATTTTCAAGCCTTGGCTTTATGAAATCAAATTTCATTCTTATTGGCTGTTTTATTACTTCATCTTTTGTTATTGTTTCAAAAGAGTACGCAACCGGGTTTATGGAAGTCATTAATAAAAACAACACCACACACGCGCTTATTCCTATCCTTTTTCCTTTCATTTTTATTCGCCTCCTATTTATGAGGAGAAAGACATTTCCTAAATATAAATGAGATATATTAATTTTGTTTGATAAGGATTAACAAATATCACGGATAAAATATTTCGTTTTCTAAATCATTTTTTCACAAAAAGTTACAATCTAAGCTTCTTTGATTTCCATTTTTTATAATAATTATATGCATCCCATATGCTTGGAATTCCTATTATAATAAAAAGAGATATGCCAAGACATATCCATTCATCTCTTGGAGCAACCGCCTTTCCTATCCACACCGCATCCTCTCCATGATATCCATTTTCATTTCCAAAAAATACAAGTTTTATTAAACCAAACCAGGGTATTTCACCTCTAGCCTTTCCTAAAATCCATTCTGGCTTTACTGGCGAGCTTAATTCAGTTGCCTGGTCGCTTAAATTTCCATTATTGTCTCCTTTTGTGATATATCCGCTATTAGGTGGCTTATAATTTCTTAACTCAAGCTCTGGAATTGTTATGCTTTCCTGATTGTATATTCCATATTCCTTTACAGTATATGTTCCATCACTATTTTTTTCAATCCAGCAGATAGCACGATGAATTATAGGTGTTGCTTTTTTATTTCCATTTGGATAATATATTATAACATCTCCATAGTCACGATATGTAATATATCCTTTTTCCCTTCCTTCCTCTCTTGTAATTATATCCTTTGCCTTTTTAACCAAAACTAAATCTCCTGGATCAATTGTTCCTATTTTTCCAAAAGGAGCATCGCTATGCATCATTGAACTTGATGTGACAACCACCATTGGAGAATGAGGAAATTGTCCTGTATAACTCCATAAAATTACCAATATTATACATATAAATGAGACCGCTACAACTATCTCTCTTATAAATGAAATTATTTTTTCTCTTTCTATCATAACTTCCTCACCTTTATTTTGCTTTCCTCAAGTATTTTTTCTGCAAGCTCATCAGGATAATCATTCATATATATTAACTCTTTTATTCCCGCATTTACAAGCATTTTTGCGCAAACACTGCAAGGAAAATCAGTAACATAAATAGATGCATCTTTTATTGCAACTCCAAAAACTGCTGCCTGAATTATTGCGTTTTGCTCCGCATGCAAGCCCCTGCATAGCTCATGCCTCTCCCCCCTTTTTATCCCGAGTTTCTCTCTCAAGCAACCAACCTCGCTACAGTGCTTAAAACCTTTTGGAGCGCCATTGTAACCAGTTGATAAAATATGTTTATCCTTTACTATCACCGCACCAACATTTCTCCTCAAACAAGTTGACCTTTTTGCCACAATTTTTGCAATCTCCATGAAATATTCGTCATAGGACATTCTTTCCATGAGGAAATATAATGATACATTTTTAAACTTGCCCAAAAAATTTAAATACTAAAACTGGATATAGTTAGCAAAATGATAGCAAAAAGATGCCCTGAGTGTGGATCGGAGATGAAAGGTCATTCTTTTAATGGTAGATTATACTATCTCTGCCAGAAATGCGGGAAGGAATTAATAATTCCTCTACTTTACCTGTAGCTCGATATTATAAATCTTTTCTGGATTCTCCTTATTTATAATCATAGCATCTTCATAACTCATCTTTCCCTCTCTCAAAAGCTTCTTTATTTTCAGGGGTATTGTTTTAAGGGAAAGCACCGCCCCGGGGCGCCTTAAATCATCGAGATAATCTGTCTCAAGCATAAAGCGGTGCCCTTTGTTTATTGCTTCCTCGATATTTTTTTCACTTGCGATTACTGAAGGAAAAACTCCAAAATTTTCCTCCTCTTTTATTATTGGCGGAGAAAAATGCTTTATTACCTTATCTTTTTTTATTCCTATCTTTTTTGCAATTTCTGATATCTCTTTCATATTTGATTGATTTGCTCCCTCCATATGAAGTATTACTGGTACATCTATATCTTTTGCAATCTCTATACCATATTTCATAATTTCATTGCTTTCAATTAGCACTTCATCACTCACTTTAAAATGGGGTCTTCCAATTTCCCCAATTGCAATCGCCTTCCCTTCTTTGCAAAGCTTTCCAGCTTCTTCCATACCTTTTTTCATCAATTCCATTGCCCTCTCTTTTCCAAGGATTTCCCTCATTTTTATATAATCAACAGGGTATGGACCAACTGAAAGAAATATTTTAACATCAACTTTTTCCATTGCAAATTGTGCAATTTTTAAGCCTCTTTCATAGCATTTCAAATAACTTTTTTCCGCAATTATTTCTTTTACATCGGTATATGGACAATAGTTGAGATATTTTCCTCCATGTTTTCTGAATTCTTTTATTTCCTCTATATATTTTCCATCTTCTCTGAGATGCATGTGATTATCAAAGAATGATAAATCAGTAATCATATATCTCACCTTTCATTATTTCTCTCAGCAAAGAAGTTGCATAGCATCCTTTTGGAAGGAAAAAGTCAATAAATAAATTATTTTCCTCTAGCCTCCATTTCAAATTTTTTATTGGAACAAATATTATCCTTCTCATTCCTTCGCAGGAAAGGAATGGCAAACTCTTTACTTTGAAATCCTCCTGATTTATTCCCTCTTTCTCTATTATCATTCTTTCTATCTCCCCCATTCTTCCTTCCGCGAAAAAGCTATTGTAACCAAATATAATTGCTGAAGGGTAGCACTTTCCCTTTTCAATCTGAGAATTTATTTTTTCTATATTATCTTTTGTAACAACTATCCCATCCTTGCTCTGTATTTCTCCCGTAAAAGGAATAACTACATCTCCTTCAATTGCTTTGTTTATTGGTGTTCCTTCTTTTATTCTTTCAGATAAAATTTTATTGAAAAGGTATGACTGGTAGGCATGTACAAATATTTTTATTAAATTCTTAGGCAATTTTGAAATTGCTCCAATCCAATCATCTTTATTTTTAGCTAAATGCATTATTATCCTCCTTTCAAAAATTAATTTTTTAGGATATATCTCCAAACTTTTTTCAAAATCCTCAGTCTCTTGCAAAAATTTCCTTGCCCTATAACTTTCTTCATCCTCTCCCTCCATAGGATAGCTGATATATGTCATAACCGCCTTCTTCAATTCATTCTTTATTATATATTTCCCAACAAGATGCGTTATGGGGCGGGTGACGCCAAATCGCTGAACCCCAAAAAAGTTCGGAAATCCTCCAATTTGCAATATTTCATTCATTACATTTTCAACATTTTCGTATCTCCCATTTATATCTCTTACAATAATATGAAAATAATTACCTAATAAATTTCCTCTATAAACTTTTTCCCTTGATTTATATAGTATGTCTATATTTACATCCCTCAATTTTATTTTCTTAAGGTTGTCAATGCTGGTTGGGAAGGACATGATTTGGGAGGTTATTGCTCTCTTATCCTTTATTCCAGCATATCCTACAGAGTTAGAAGATATTTTAAGTGAAGAGGCAAGAGCTTCTATAAGGCGATTTGTCTCCCAGTTGTATGATTTTACTCTTGCTATAACAAATTTTCCATCTCCAGGCTTAGGATAGACAGGCAATTCTTCTACAACAAAATCCTCTGGATATTTCTTTATTTTTCCACCTATCTTGGGTGATTTTGTCAAAAATACTTCTATCCCTATACTTTCTTCCATTTACTCCAAACAGCCCTGCAGTTCTTCAATTTCTTTTTTAATTTCTTTTATTGCTTTCTTCAAAATTTTCTTCGCATCTCCTTTACTAACTCTAAGGTAAAACTCTGGATTTGATATTAAAGGATGCTCAACTCTCCAATCAGCATATTCCACCTCTTCATACTGCAATAGTTTTTGCTTCAAAGGATTTAAAATCGTTTTTTCTCCTATTATTTCAAATTCTATTTCTCTTTCACTTTCTTTTTTTATTTTTATTTCCATTTATATCACCCTATCAATATTTCCTGAGCCATAATCATCTGCAATTTTCCTTATCTCTATCCTACCGCATACTTTGCACTCAAGAATATTATTTTTTCTTATAAGTATATTTCTACAATTTGTACAAAACGCTTTTATAACTCCTAAATGGCTATCCTTTGTAGAAAAATTGATTACAGGATCCACTCTTGTAATTCTTGCTCTTATAATATCTCCTACTCTAAATTTACTTTTAATATCATCAACAAATTCTGTATCAATATTTGATATAAAAATTGCCCCCTCCTTTTCGCCAGCAATCTCTCTTTTTTTACCTGCCAAATGGAGTATTTTTGCAATTACAATATTTTCTCCAATCTGCTTTATTTCGCATATAACAATGTCTCCTTCTTTCAATACTAATGGTAAATCTGTTAATGGCTTTACAGTTGCTTTCATTTTTTCTCTCTCAATGATAAATTTACCAACTATACTTGCTTTTATTACTCCACCTTCCTCATAAGTTCCATTACCCACGAGCAACTCTTCAGTTGTTGCAATTTTCTCTCCAGGTATAACAATGCTACCTTCCGCAATCATTCTTGAAAATATCTTTTCTGATATTTAAAATCTTTTGGTTACAATTCTTTTGCAATGTATATGTTATGTTTATTTTTTACAATTCTTGCATCTACAAATTCTCCGATCTTTTTATTTGTATAAATACTTACTACCCTATCTCTAGCAAAAGAAAGCATTTCATTCTTCATTCTTCCTTCCATTTCTAATTTAAATTTAAATTTCTCGCCAACTTTAAATTTTTTTGGCAACACCCTACATTTAACTATGCCAAAATCAACTGGATAGAGATGCAAGCTTTTATCAATTTTTTCAATTTCTTCATAAAATCTTTTAAAATCTATAACTTTTATCCCCTTTGGTTTTCTACCGAATTTATGTCTGATATACTTTTGTATCCCAAAGGGCTTCCATCTCTTACCCGCTCCTATTCTTTTTCCAAATTCTATTATTTTCAATACTTCCTCATCATTATAATTTATTAACCAAACTGGTGCAAGAAGCAAATCTATACTACTTGATGCTATCTCTTCCGCCACCTTCATTACATGCTCAACATTGTATTTGCACCCCGCTATTTTTTCCGCCAGATTTTTATCCAACGCATTTATTGAAAGATTTATTCTATCTAAATGTCCTTCAAGCCTCCTTATTTTTTCTTTATTAAGCAAAACCCCATTTGTTTGTATTGATACAATATCTGCAATCTCCTTCAATCCTTTAATTAATTCCTCAATATATGGATATAAAAATGGCTCGCCTTGCCCATCTATGTGTGCCTCTATAGAATTGCATTTCTTCCTTTTCATTTTTACAATTTCCTCAAATTCCCTGAGAAGATAATCAACATCTACCATATAATCAACAAATCTTGTTCTGCTTTTTCCTTCATCAACTGAGCAATATATGCAATTTAAATTACAACCAGATACTGGCCTCACTTGAATAATATTTGTATCCCTATCTATAAGTCCAAAAGAAGTATATCCAATTAATGGTATCCCACTTTCTTCAGATATAAAATATAATTTCCTCTTGGTAACAGCATTATAAACCTCTTTGAAGGGACATAGCCTAATAATATCCTCATCTTTGTATTTTCTGCTATCTCTTTCATAAACTTTCCTGTCTATTCTTACCTCTATTATATCATAAACAAGAAAAATTACCTCTTCCTTATTTAACACTTTTCTGTATTTCATGCTCTATATTTACTTTTGATATAACCATCGGGTAAGAATATCCTACTTTCTCCGCCTCTTTCTCTTTCACTTCAACTTTAATCTTTCCTCCAAAAAATTTTTCATAAGCATTCTTTACTTCCTCCAAAAAATCGTTCCCGACTTCATCTTCTCCTTCAATCCTTATTTCAATTCTATCTATCCTATCCTGTATAAACTGATATCTCTTCAATTTCTTGCCTTTATTTCTCTCCAATACCTCAATAAAGGGCATAGGGAGCGTGGCGGGCGGTATGAGGGCGCCCCCCTCCAGTATTATTGCATCCTTCCTTCTCCCTCCCAGGCACTCAAGGAGCGGGGTTTTTTGTCCGCAGTTACATTTTTGACTGGAAAGAGATGCTATGTCATTTAGCCCACTATACCTTATTATAGGAGTTGCGCTGGCATGGAGGCGGGTTATTACAACGTTTCCTAACTCTCCTTCATTTACTTCCTCAAAATTTTTGTCAAGAATCTCTACATATGAAAAATCACTGTTTATGTGAAAACTTTTTTGAAGGCACTCAAAAGCTATCGATCCACCCTCAGTTGTTGCATAAAGATTTAATACCTTGCTGTTAAAAGCTTCTTCAACATATTTTCTTGAATAATCATCTAAAACTTCCCCACTTGAAATTATATAATGTGGCGAAACTTTTCCTTGTTTTTTTCTTAGATAAGCCAATCCCATCAAAACACTTGGATACCCAATTATAAGTTTTGGAGAAAATTCCTCTATTTTTTCTAACAAATTCTTCACTTCCTCGCCAGCATATAAATTCTGATAATTTCTTAAAGAAAAGAAAGAGGATAAATTCTTCATCAATCCTTTCCTCAAACATTCTTCATCACTTGTTCTTGGGACAGAAAAGTCGCCTATATTTGTTATTCTATCTTTCCTCCAGTTTATTCCATAGGTAAGAAGTGGCCTTAACGCAAAAATCGCCTCTATCATTATGCATTCTATATCTTTGAATATTGTAATTGCCTTGCCAGATGAGCCAGAAGTGCTGACAGAAATCTTATTTTTTTTATAGTTTTTTGGCAATATTTTATCTGGATAGGAATTTATCATATCCTCCTTTGTAACGACAGGTAATTTCTTTAAATCCTCTATACCTCTAACATCTTCTGGTTTTATACCCGCTTTTTTATATTTTTCATAATATAATGGGACTTTATATGCATATCTTATAACTCTTCTGATTGCTTTATCCTGATATCTTTTTATTGCCTCCTCACTTTTCCACGCCCTTTTTCTATCTGTTAGATAATGTTTTACAATTTTTGCGGAGAATAACGGATTAAAGAGAGGATTCATATTTTTTCTTAAAAAGAAGCATTATAAATATTTTTTGTGAAAAAATAAAATCATATAAAAAATATTAAGAGGGGAAAAGGTTTATCTGGCGAGGTAAATTTCTATACAGGAAACATTTACTTTTCCGCCCTGCTCGTTCGTTAGCTCTTCTGTGAATATTTTTACGTCCTCTATTTTTGCATCTGGTACAAATCTTCTTCTGACAATCTCTGCAACATCGACCGCTCTGGAGATGGCTCTTCCCCTCGCCTTTATTGCTACTTTGTTAGCTCCAGAGTTCAGCTGTGTTATTGCTGCCAATACATAATTCATTGGCGGTTTATTTCCCACAAAGACTACATTTTCTTGCTGCATTTTAATCCCTCGACCAAAAATATGAAATTAAAATATAAAAGTATCGGTCTAAAAATTTTAATGCGAAATGTTTTTATAATAAATTAAGTTTTTTATCATGCCAGATTTAAAAAAACTTCTTGAAATTGCGATAAAATCTGAAATAGATGCCGCAGAAAATTATAAGAAAATGGCAGACACAACTAACATATTTCTATTAAAGGATAAATTAAATTTTTTGGAAAAAGAAGAAATAGGGCATAGAAATCTTCTTGAAAAACTCTTCAGCAAAAAATTCCCGGGAGAGGATATAAATCTACCTAAGGGGAGTGAGATACCATTTCCAGAATTTAAAGTAAATAAAAATATGCAGTTATCTGATATGATAAGGAAGGCAATGGAAGCGGAAAAAATTGCATCTGATTATTATAAAAAAATGGAGGGAAGTTTGAGCAAAGAGGAGGAAAAAGCAATGGCGAGGTATTTAGCGAGTATGGAGGAAAGTCATTATTATCTTTTAAAAAGCGAGCTAGAAATAGCTTATAACTTCGAGTTATATGATGAAGTTCATGAAATGATGCATATTGGACCATGAATAAAGTAGATTTGATATTTTTATCCTATATTCTTTTAATTCTACCCCTCGTTTCTTTAATCTATTTTGCATATATTTTTACAAATCTGGATAAAATTTTTAGCATTTTAGGAGTAATCATATTTTGGGCTTTGGCAATTCCATACCCTTTATACTGGTATGGAAAGAATAGGATTTTTATATAAGAAATAAATTCGCATACATGGAAAAAAAGGAAATGCTTGGATTATACATAGGAATAGGAGATGTATTTGAAAATGAAAAAAGGATAGGTGAGTGTATATTTAACTTAGAAATAATAATGATGCCCTCTGGAAAAATAGAGAGTGAGGGAGTTATTTTGGAAGTAACTGATGGTGAAATAAATTATGAGGGCAGAGAAGCAACTTTTAAAATATCAGGAATTTTAAGCAGAGATCATACTACCTACTCAACTGAATTTAAATGCAGAATAAGTCCAAAAACCTATCCAAAATTTGTTGTAGAAGATAGTGAAGAGATTTTCAAAAACCTAAAACCTAATCCTTAGCATTTCTGTTTTTTCCTTCGCCTTTGGAAGATGGAAATAAAGGGTAAATTTAACACCTTTTCCAAGCTCGCTCTCAACTTCTATTTTACCATCATATTGTTCCATAATTTTTTTTACAATATATAAGCCCATGCCGCTGCCCCTTCCGCCCTTCTTCCAGCCCTCCTCAAAAATTTTCTCTAATTCTTCTCTTAGGATGCCTTTTCCATCATCTTTAAAATAAATTTTATAGAAACCTCCTTCTCTTTCCCCGTATATTTCTATATTCTTGCAGTTTGAATGCTTTATTGAGTTGTCAATTAAATTTGAAAAAATATCTCTTATAAGATCATTGGCTAATATTGAAACATCATTAATTTTGCACGATATTTTTATATCCTTTTCCTTTAATTTTTCTCCATAAAGGGAGCATTCTTCTTCTATGATTTCTTTTATTTTCACTGGCTGTATTTCTTTTTTTATTTTTCTTATTTCCTCCGCCTTCTTTACATTATTGACCAATCTATTTATATCATGAAGTGCCTCTCTTATTTTTTTGATAAATAGCTCCTGTTTTTTTGTTATATTTGTTTTTTCAAGAAGGCCGAGATAGCCAATAGCAACCTCATTTTTGTTATAGATATCATGTCTCAAAAGAGAATTATAAAATTCTGCTTCTTTCTCCTTCTCCTTTTCTGAAGTTATATCACTTACAACAACTATTACTTCTCCATCTAAGACCCTAGCCTTTTCCGTAGCAATAAATTCTCTATTTTTCCCTTTCCATTTACTTAAAAATTTCTCAACTTTTCCTTTCTTCAATTCTTCAAAAAATTTATCTCTGTTTTCAGAAAAATCTGAAATTTTCTTTCCCTCTAATTCTTCAAAATTGTAACCCGATAGTTCTTCGAAACAATTATTAACATAAATTATATTTCCCTCCATATCAGTTTTGTAAATTGCGAAATCATCAATTATATTCTTGGCACTATCTATATTTTCAATTGCATTAGAGATAGCTATTCTTAAAAATTCAACTTTATCAACTTTTTCTTTATCAGAATATGGAATTGAAATGAAGCCAGCGAATTCATTTCCTTTATATATTAAGAATTTTTGAAAATTTTCCTCAATTTTTCCTCTTTCCTTATCAAACAATTTTATGTAGAATGGGGTATTTAGTTCTTCAAGAAATTGAGAAGCTTTATCAATTATTTCATCAATACTTTTACTTTTCAGCAAGTTATCAAAAATTTTGTATATATCTTCTTCTATAATAAATTCTAAAACATCAGTTGCTCTTATTATAACCCTTGCAGGTTTTTCATTTATTGAGATTTTTCCCTCGTATTCTCCTCTATCCAAAACAATTGATAAAATTTCCTCAAGCCTTTCTTTTCCCTCGACAATACCATATATATTTTTCCCTTTTAAATCGTTCCATTCCTCACTTGCTTGAAGGATATTTCCCAAAAAATCAGTTATAAAAGATACCTCCTCTTTTTTAATTTCATTACCTATTGAATAAAATTTTCCATTATGCTTTATAACCTTTAAATAAATTATTTTCCTTTCATTACCAATTTTTAAAATAAGTTTTCCCTCACTCCTTCCCTTCTTTTTTGCATCGTAAAAAATTTTTGCTGCTTTCTTCCTTTCTTCTCCTTCAAAAGCGTCTATAAAACTTTTTCCTATAAGTTCCTTACTGAGATTATTTACAAACTCAAAATTACCCATTCCATCCAAGATGAATGTTACGTATTCATCGAATAGCTTTATTATTCCCTCCACATAAATATTTTCATGTAGTATATAAATGTTTTTTGTAAAAAATCAAAATAATTAAAAATATATATTCTATTTACTATATGGGATTGGAAAAAATAATTGAAAAATATAAAGGTGATGTAGCTATAGCAACATCCTGCTCCCATTCAAGTTTGCAAATTTTTAATGGAGCCAGAAAAGAAGGTTTTAAAAGCATTGGAATTGCTATTGGCAAAAAGCCTGATTTTTATGAAGCTTTTCCCCTTGGTAAACCAGATGAATTTATTATTCTAAAAAATTACAATGAAATAAACAAAAATGCTGAAAAATTTTATAAGAAAAAAGCAATAATAATTCCTCATGGCTCTTTTGTTGAATATATGGGTGCAAAAAATTTTATGAAATTAAAAGTTCCTACATTTGGAAATAAAAAGACTCTTGAATGGGAATCTGACAGAGAAAAAGAAAGGAAGTGGCTTGAGAGTGCGGGTTTAAAATTACCAGAAACTATAGAAGACCCAAAAGATATAGATAGACCAGTAATAGTAAAATATTATGGTGCAAAGGGAGGAAAAAATTTTTTTATTGCAAGAAGTTATGAAGAATTTAAGAAAAAAGTTGAAAAAAAACCATATACAATTCAAGAATTTTTAATTGGAACAAGATATTATCTCCATTATTTTTATTCGCCTTTAATTAAGGAAGGCTATAGAACCGCAAAAGGTAGTTTGCAGCTTCTTTCAATAGACAGGAGAGATGAAACAAATATCGATGAAGCACATCGCCTGGGATCATTTTCTGAGCTCGAGAAGATGGGGATTCAGCCAACATTTGTAGTTACAGGAAATACACCAATAGTTATAAGAGAATCACTCCTTCCAAAAGTTTTTGAAATGGGTAAAAGAGTTGTTGAAGCGTCCTACAAACTTTTCGGTGGGATAATAGGGCCTTTTTGCCTTGAAACAGTTATAACAGATAAACTTGAGATAAAAGTATTTGAAATATCTGGAAGAATAGTTGCAGGGACAAACCTCTTCATTTCAGGTAGCACATATTCTGATTTAATTCAGCCCTCCTTGTCCACGGGCAGACGAATTGCGCAGGAAATAAAATTTGCATTAGAGGAAGATAGTTTGGAAGAAATATTAACATGATGCATATTATAATTGGTGAGAGCGAGCTTGAAATTGGGAGCGAAATTGGCATAGATGATATTCTAGACTCCTCAATTCATTATCCTTATATGAGAAAACTTAAAGAGTGGAGAAGAAGGGGAAGACCAGATATAGCACACATTTGTCTCTTAATCGCACTTGAATCAATTTTAAATAAAGAAAAATTACTCAAAATATATATTCATACAAGAAATGATAAAGTTATATATATTAATCCTGCAACAAGAATAATAAAAAACTACAACAGATTTAAAGGATTGATGAAACAGCTCCTTAAATATGGCAGAGTGCCTTTGAGTGGATCTCCACTTATGAAAGTAAAAAAAGAAACACTTCCAGAGCTAATTGGCAAAATAAACGGTAAGAAAATTTTATTTAGCAGGAAAGGAAAGAAAAAGAGTCTTAAAGAATTATTTGAGGAAGAAACAGTTTGCATAATAGGAGGGTTTCCGAGCGGTGATTTTTCTTCTCCTGTGGAAAAATATGTAGATGAAGTAGTCAGCTTGCATGATGAGATGCTACCCGCATGGATAGCGGAGATGGAAGCAATAGTGATGTATGAGGAATATTTAAGAGAAAGAATTTGATTATTTCTCAAATAATTTCTTAAGATGATCCACCGTATATGTATTTATTACATCCTCCTTTTTTGCCCACCCTCTTCTCGCCACCGCAACACCCAGTTCATAGTATTTCAAATGTTCAAGGGTGTGAGCATCGGTCCCTATTGATAATTTAACTCTCATCTCAATAGCAAGCTTTGTATTTGTGTCATTTAAATCCAATCTATCAGGATAAGCATTTATTTCCATGATAACATTATTATCCATTGCTGATTGCAAAACTTTTTCAATATCAACTTTTATTGGCTCTCTTTTCTGAATTATTCTACATGTGGGATGTGCTATTATATCAACATATTCATTCTGTATCGCTTTTATAATACGGTTTGTCATTTCTTCTTCACTCATTCTAAAAGCGGTATGGACACTTGCAAGTACAATATCGACTTTACTTAAAAGAGAGTTACTGACATCTAGCTCACCATCTTTCATAATATTTGCCTCCACTCCGTGAAATATGTATATATCATCATATTTTTCCCTCAGCTTCTCTATTTCCTTACTCTGTTCAATTACTTTTTCCTCATTCATCCCTCCCGCTATTTTCAAACTCCCAACATGATCAGTTATTGCAATAAATTTATGTCCTAATTTTCTTGCTTCTTGAACCATTTCCTCTATTGTGTTTGCTCCATCACTCCATTCCGTATGCATTTGCAAGTCTCCTTTAACTTCTTCATATTCAACAATTTTCGGAAGCTTTCCATTCAATGCGAGCTCTATTTCTCCTCTATTTTCTCTCATTTCTGGAGGAATCCATTGCATCCCGAGCATCCTATATACCTCTTCCTCATTTTCTCCAGCAATTCTTACATCATTTTCAAACAACCCATATTCATTTAATTTGTATCCTTTCTTTATAGCAATTTTTCTGAGCTCTATATTGTGCTCCTTGCTACCTGTGAAATATTGTAAGGCGGAGCCAAAGCTTTCCTTATCAACTATCCTCAAATCAACCTGTAACCCTCCATAAAGCCTTACAGAGGACTTTGTATCGCCTTTAGCAATTACCTTTTCAACATTTTTCATGCTTGTAAAAATATCCATAATTTTCTCGGAATTTTTTGATACCGCAAGTATATCAACGTCTCCTATTGTCTCCTTCCTTCTCCTTATAGATCCAGCCAAACTTATTTTATCTACATATTCCTTTAGCAAATCTATAATATCGAGAGCATCTTTTAAGGCGAATCCAAGCAAAAAGCGCTCTTGCCTTTTTCTCGCTATTTCTATTCCTTCGAGTATATTCTTTTCAGTTTTTTCTCCAAATCCTTTTAGCTGTCTTATTTTTCCTTCTCTAGCAGCTTTTTCCAGATCATCCAAATTTTTAACTCCTAGTTGCTCATACAGAGCCTTTATCATTTTTGGACCGAGTCCTTCAATTTTTGACAGACCCTCAATATCAACTGGTATTTTCTTCTTCATTTCCTCCAACTTACTTATCTTTCCTGTTTCTAAATATTCCTTTATTTTTTCCTCTATACTTTTTCCAACACCAGGTATTTTTTTCAATTCATCTTTCTTATACAATTCCTCTATATCAACACCTACGCTCTCTATGTTCTGTGCCGCCTTCCTGTAGGCGCGGGGTTTGAATTCTATACCCTCTATTTCAAGTAAATCCGCGAGTTCATAGAGCAATTTTGCGATTTCTTGGTTTTTCATATTTATTCAATTTTTTTTTATTAATATATTTTACTTTCCCATTAATGATTTTCTCTAGTTTAAGCTACCCAAATGAAAAAATTAAAATAAGCGATTATTTTAATTCAGCAAATGATTGAGATAGTAGATATTTTGAAGAAAGAATATCCATATGTCAAGGGCACCGCTCTAAATTATACAAACCCTTTAGAACTTCTTATTGCAACTATTTTATCCGCCCAGACAACAGATGAAAGGGTAAATATGGTAACAAAAGAGCTTTTTAAAAAATACAGAAATGCTGAGGATTTTGCAAAAGCGGATATAAGCGAGCTTGAAAATTATATAAAAAGCGTGAATTTTTACAAAAATAAGGCAAGATATATAAAAGAGTGCTGTAAAATAATATCCGAAAAATATGGTGGAAAAGTGCCTGTTAATATGGAGGAATTGCTCTCTCTGCCTGGAGTGAGCAGAAAAACCGCAAATGTCGTTCTTTCAAACGCATTCAGAAAAGATGAGGGAATTGTTGTCGATACCCATGTGATGAGATTGAGCCAGAGAATAGGACTTACAAATGAGAAAAATAGAGAAAAAATTGAGAAAGATCTGATGAAGAAATTTCCAAAAGATAAATGGTTTGATTTGTCAAATCTTTTAATTGCTCATGGAAGAAAAATATGCAGGGCAAAAAATCCACTTTGTGAGAAATGCGTCTTAAATAAGATATGCAGGAGTGCCTATGAGTATCGAAGAAGAGATAAGAAGGATTGAAGAAGAAATAAAAAACACCCCCTACAATAAAGCAACCGAGAAACACATAGGGCGCCTCAAGGCGAAGCTCGCCCGCCTCAAGGAGGAGGCAAAAAAATCCGGGAAGAAGGGAGGGCATGGTTTTGCGATAAAAAAAGCGGGGGATGCAAGTGTTGCAATAGTTGGGCCACCTTCTGTTGGAAAATCTACTCTGCTGAACAGTTTGACGAATGCGAGGAGTGATGTTGCGGACTATGCCTTTACAACAAAATTGCCAGTGCCAGGGATGATGGAATATGAAGGAACTCAGATACAGATAATTGACTTGCCCGGTTTACTAAAAGGTAAAGCAGAAAAGGAAATAATTTCAATGGTGAGAAATGTTGATTTGATAATTATAATGGTTGATATTTATACAGTTGATAAGATTGAAGAAATAGAAAAAGAGTTGAGAGAGGCGGGAATAAAGATAAACGAAAAAAAACCCGATGTTATAATAAGAAAAAAGGATAGAGGGGGATTTTCAATTCAATTTTCAAAAAAATGCAGGATGAGTGAGGAAGTTGCGAAAGCAATTTTAATGGAGTATCTAAATAATGCAGATGTTGTTATAAGAGATGATATTAATGAAGAGCAACTTATAGATGCAGTATTAGGAAATAAAGTATATTTGCCAGCTATTAGAGTAATAAATAAAATAGATATTGAGCAAGTAGAAAAAAGCTTGGATGCAATTTATATATCAGCAAAATTTGGGCATGGACTAGAAGAATTAAAGAGAATAATTTTTGAAAAGCTTGAATTGATAAGAGTTTATATGAAACCAGAAAAAAAGAAAATAGAAGAGAAGCCAATGGTTATGAAAAAAGGAGCTACTGTTAGAGATGTTTGTGAAAAGCTTCATCGTGACTTTGTAAAAAATTTTCAGTATGCAATAGTAAGGGGGAAATCAGTTTCTTTCAATGGACAAAGGGTAGGACTAAACCATGAGCTGGCTGATGGAGATATCCTTACAATAATCACCCGATAGCTTTTTCCTTTCTTATCTCATCTATCATTTCATAAGCATATCTTATATGAGGTATTGTTATTGAGCCACCAACTATAAGGGCTATATCCAAAGCTTCATATATTTCATCATTTGTATATCCTTCTTCAACGCATCTATCCAAGTGGTAAAGAATGCAATCATTGCATCTCAGCACAACTGATGCAACAAGCCCCAGCAATTCCTTTGTTTTTCTACTCAATTTGTTGTCCAGATAAACATTGTTGTCAAGGGAAAAAAATCTCTTTGTATTTAGTGTCCCCTCCTGCAAAATCTTCTTATTAATTTTTTCCCTATATTCCTTAAATTCTCTGTACCTCATTCTCTCCTCAATTTTATATCAATCGTTTTCGGTGAATCTCCTATCTTTACATCAACTATTCCTTCATATCTGTAATAAATTGTCTCATTTTCTATAACTCGCGAGTAATTTACCTCCACTTTATATTTCGCAGGATAAAGTCTTACTACATAATAGCCTGTTGAATTTGATCTCGCACTTTCATTTACAGAGTAATCATCCAATTTTTCTATTACATTAAATTGAATTGTCACACCCTGCATTACCTCATTTTCTTCTCTTAATCCATTATTATTTTCATCATACCATACAACACCACTAACATTTACTTTCGATGGAATCAATGAAATATTATGCCATATTGTTGAATTTGGCATTACATTTACATCTATTACTCTTGTTTCATATCCATCTTTTGAAACATTTATTCTATAACTGATTGGAAGTAATTTTTGGAAATCGTATTCACTTGCATGTATTTCTTTTCCATCAAAAACAATTTTTGCCTGCAATTTTTCATCGTTTCCATCATATTCTCCGTTTCCATTCTTATCCCAATAAATTATTCCCTTTATTCCTCCTTTTTCAATATTTATTGCTCCAACATCTCTTATCCAATGAACAACTCTTGTAGCTTCCTCCTCGCTTATTGGCGGGAAGTCAGTTCCATCAAATTTCAATTCTTTTATAAGTGTTTCATTCGAATAGAAAGAAATTGTTATATTGCCAGCGGGAGCAATAACACTAAATTTTCCCTCTTTGTCAGTAAAACTTATATCATGAGGAATCTTTTCAAGAGTTCTATTTAAAATTTGATTTCCATATCTCATCTGAAGTAATTGGCTAAAGTCATCTCTAACAACAACTTTCACCCCTTCAAGTGGCTCGCCATCACTCAATAATCTCCCTTCTATTCTCGCTCCTTCATAATATTTTGCAATTACAACCGCAGGCATACCTAAACATAACTCCCCTCTCAGGAACAGCTTTGAGGTTGTGGTATTTACTGGAGAGATATATTTTATAACAAAATGTTTCATGTAGATGGTTGGATTGTAAGAATAGTTTCCTTCTCCAAATGGATTTGTTGCATTATCTGTCCAGAAAGGAATTAAATACCAGTAGCCATAACTTTCCGCTCCTTCAAAAATTTCTTTTGATAATGTAACTCCTAAATATGTTCTGTAAACCATGCTCTCATAAAAACCTTGCTTTTTCTCTGTATATGTATCAAATTTACCATATATTTCTCTTATTTCATCTTGTGTCAATCCCTTTGTTATATTTCTCAATTCATCGGGTGTAAAGCTTTGTCCCGTTTTTGATGAGCGATAATATAGCTTATAGTAATCATCTTCTGCGGTTTCATATCCAAAAACTCCTTTATCCGCGAGAAAAGTAAATACATTGAAAATATTTACATCATATCCTTCCACACCATAATACCTTATACTTTTTCCTGTATAATTCTGAATTTCTCTATAAAGCATTGTTATATTTTCGTCATCCAGTAGCGTTAATACTTTTACACCATCATGATAAATTGCATTTTCTTCCCTTACAATATAGTTTTTCCCTCCATAACTCTCCCCAACAATCTTGCCAGCGGATGTATTTTCATATTTTCCTTCCAAAATCTTTTCTAAGTCATCACTCATATCACCCAGATACTTATTGAAGATATCTCTAAGTTCACCAGTTACCCCTCCTTTCTCTTTTACATCTCCTTCCGCAAGACGAATTATAAAGACCCCAACCGCTTCCCTCTCACTCCTTGAGGTATGCATATTGGCTGCTGGCGGTATTCCTTCTTGAAAGTTATCCGCTACTGTTGGATTCTTTGCTATTGCAACACAATAAAAGCCATAGTCCCACCACGAAATAAACCCTGGCCTTTCACTCTCATTTAAATTTGTATTTTCTCTCTTAAGCCATGAAAATGCATCAACCCAATATTCTTCTGTATTGAAACCGAGCCCATATGCCCCAAGCTTATTTGTTTTTGTCTGATATTCGTGCTTTATATTTGAGGGAAGAGATGCATCAAAGGCAAGCCAGGTATTTGGGAAGATTACAAAAAGGGCAATGAAAATTGCTCCCGCAACGTGCCTTATTTTCACTCCTTTCTTCATTGCCTGGAATCCCCCGCCCGCCTCCTTTATCTTCTTAATCATGCCCGAGAAATCTATTTTGGAGATTATAATCCACAACCCGTATGCTCCAAAAACCGCAATTAAGGGGACTAAATCATTTAGAAATCTTCCCGCTGTGCTTGCAAGCCAAATTTCGATTCCAAGCCATACAAATACTGCGAAATATTCTCTATAAAATTTTCTTTTATAGAATTGGTATAGGAAGAAGACAAATCCAAAACATGCAATCAAATAGAAAACTGGCCCGAATGACATTATGGTTCTGCCTATATCAAAGGGAAATGCCTCCGCTATTGTTAAGGATACTTTTCCACCGTATATCGCCTTCCCAAATATTATTTCAGATATGGGAGTAAATAGCTTAAGGAAAGCATTTGTTGTGTTCCTGATTAGATAGAGAAATATAAGAGCAAAAATTCCGAGTCCAAAAATTGACGGTATTGAAATAATCCATGGTATATTCTTTTTTCCTATATATATGTATATTAGGCTGAAGATACCAACCGCAATTATTATGGTTAAATAAATGCTTGTGAATCCACTTTTAACCCAAGTAATAGGGAAAGATAATACATATCCAAAAAGCATTGAGGTTAAAATTGCTACTGGAACCTTTTCCTCTATTTTCTTTGTTACTATGTCAATTAGCATTTGAATAACTCCATAAACCGCTATGAGAGCATATATATATTCCGCAGATACCCATGTCATTGTTATACCCGCAACACACATTCCAGATAAAGAAGCGAGCAGGAAAGATGCTTTTTTATTTTCTTCTTTTAAAGCCATTATCAAAAAGACAAGTGATGAAGTTGTGAATAAAAGAACAAAGGAATCATGGTCATAAAGGGAGTATGCGGAGCCGTGTCCTGATGCAAGATGAATTGGAATAAGAGCAACGAAGAGGGATGCAATCAAACCAACTTTCCTATTGAAAACAATTTTTCCCAAAAAATAAACAGGAATTACAAGCAGTGCTCCATATATTGCTGGCACCAATTGCATTGCATATCCCATTGCATCGCTTTCATTTATAAATAAAGAAAATATTTTTCCCAATCCAATCGTGAGCATTGTGAAAAGAGGGGGCCTGCTACCTGAGCCACCCAATGGATAGTTGAGGAGAGGATCAAGGTCGCCATGCTTACCACCCATATATGGATATTTTCCTTCTTCCAAAGTTTTTTCGAGTAAGCGCATATTGTAATAGGGGTCTGGACCTGATAGATAATATTTTTCCTCGAGCAAATTTGCTTCCCTATTTATTGCAACATCTGAAGAAAAGTTAAAATAGGCGTTCAAGAAAAGCACCAGCACAAATGCGCAAGCAAGCCACAAGGCATCTATCTTTTTCATTTTAATCACGTGGATAAAAAATTGCAAATAAATATTTTGTGGTTATAGCGGGCCTGGGGGGATTTTCGTGGCTTTGCCATTTCGAACCCTCGGCCACCTGGTTAAAAGCCAGGTGCTCTACCTAGCTGAGCTACAGGCCCTATGAAAAAATGCTTTGATATATATATTTTTTCACATCCCTTAAAAGAATAATTTTTGCGGGATTTTAGGAAATAAACAGTTTCTAATGCTCAAACCTATCTAATGCTAACACCTATTAACTTATGGAAAGAAGATGATATTTGATTTCCTTTGTTGATTTGGAATTATAATCTTCTATGGATAAAATTGCTTTTCTTATATCATTTTCTTCTCCAATTAAGGCAACTTTGAGACCCTTTTGAACTGCTTCAATAGCAGAATTCACTGGACAAAATTCAAAATCATGCTTTATTTTAGCCTTCTTCACCGCTATTCTCCCAATTTCTCCTATTATCCCCACTTTATCAACTTTAATCTCCTGTATTTTCTTTCTTAATTTTTCAAAACTTGTTTTTTTCTTCTCAGGAGATGGGATGGGAAACAGATATATTTCTCCTAAAGAAAGCTCAATTATTCCTTCTATTCCTGTTATTGCCACATCCTCCCCTTTTTCTACATTTTTTGTTGATATTCCATAAGCAGATGATATTCTCCCAGAGTAGGCATATAAATACCCATTTTTCATAAAAAGAGCGACTTTCTCTCCCTTTTTTATCTTATTTCCCGCTATTGCGTAACAAATCTTCATTATATTTAATTTCTTTTTCTTTTCTTCCAAATATCTCTCCAAAGAATTTAAACTGCTGAAAATTTTCTCAATTCCTTTCACTGTGACTTTATATTTCCCATTAACAACATTAACCAAACCATTTTCCTTCATTTCCTTCAAATATTTAGATACACCTTGTTTTGTAATTCCTATTTTCTCTGCTATATCACTCAAGTTTTTTTCATCTGTCGCTATTTCAAGCAATATAAGAAATTTTTTTGATAGCAAGTCCTTAACCATGGCTCTATTATTTCATGAATTAAAAATATTGCTATTCATGTAAAGGTTAGAGCGGAATGGAAGAAAAAATATGGAAAACCAGAAAAATACTTTTGGATAATGAAAAGATTTTCAGGAGAATTTGAAAAATGCACGGGAAAGAAGTTTTTTCAAAAAATGTTATAAATTAAGAAAATATTTCTTACATGAGCGAGATTTATTTCAAGTCCGCATCAACACCTTTTGCAAGAGATGCAATTCATTCGGGCATAGAAAAAATTTTTGAAAAAGTTAATAGGATAGAGAAAGGAGATATTGTTGCAATTAAATTGCATATGGGAGAGCTTGGAAATAATGCATATGTTCGCCCATTCTTTGTTCGTAAAGTTGTAGATATGGTCAAAAAGTGCGGAGGAAAACCATTCATTACTGATACAACAACATTATACGGAGGACATAGAGGAAATTCAATAGATTATTTATACACCGCTTCAATGCATGGCTTCAACATTTCCTCAATGAATTGCCCGATTATAATAGCGGATGGGTTGCTCGGAAGAGATGAAGAAATTGTTCAGTTGGGAAAGGAAAAGATAGGGGTTGCGAGAGCAATAATTGAATCAGATTATCTGGTCGCTATTTCTCATTTCAAAGGTCATGGGATGACAGGCTTTGGCGGAGCGATAAAAAATGTTGGAATGGGTTGCTGTAGCAAGGCGGGAAAGGCATGGCAGCACTCCACAAGCAAGCCCAAGCACGATAAAAATAAATGCATAATGTGTAAAAAATGCCTTACTTTTTGTCCAGCTGGAGCAATTTATGAAGCAAGCAGAGAGATTTTTATAGATTATGAAAAATGCAGGGGTTGCGGGGCATGCACGGTTTTATGCGAGCAGGGATGTTTTTATTTGGATGAGACAAATGAATTACAGAGGAGAGTGGCAATTGCCTGCAAAGCGGTAATTCAAAAATTTGGAGAAAAAGTTTCTTTCATAAACTTTCTGATAGATATAACACCTAGATGCGATTGCTGTTCATTTCCAGATAAGCCAATTTTAAATGATATTGGGATTTTATCGAGCAATGATGCGGTTGCAATAGATAAAGCATCTTATGATTTGGTTTGCCATTATGCAGGAAAAGACATATTTTATGAAATCCATAAAATAGATGGAAAAATACAGCTAATAGAAGGAGAAAAAATTGGCGTTGGAAAAATGGAATATAAGCTAATACATCTCTAACATGGAAAAGGGCATTTCTCACATTTCCCTTTCCTACAAAAATCCCTCCCAAGCTTCATAAATGCTATTTCCATTTCAACTTCATCTATTCCCTTTATTTTCTTAAATTTTGAGTTAAATAATGAATGCTTTTTTGCAGAAATTATCGCATATTCAGATATATCATGCTCCGCCCAGGGTAATTCCCTTAAAAATATATTCACTGTAACATCACCTATTCCTTTCGCCAGATTTTTTAAATTTTCTTTAACTTCCTGCTTTTCTTTTAATTTCTCAATTCCCCCGAGTTTTATTATATTTTTGCAGGCTTCAATAATTTTATCCGCCGTTTTAAAATCATATCTCGTGTAACCTCCTTCATCAAGACATCTCACAATCTCGCCCCACCCCGCCTCAACTATCTTTTCAGGGCTATTATATCCATTCTCTTCCAGAATTTTATATGTTTTTATTGCATTCCTTTCCCTTATAGGAGCTCCAAAAAGAAGAGATGCAAGAAACCATTTAAACGGCTCCTTTTCTGGTTTAATTCTTAAAATATCACTGTATCTTCTCCCGTAGATTTTCACAAATTCTTTTAATTCCATTTCAGATTTATTATATAAACTTCCTCGATTTTTGTGCATTTATTTCCCGCCAAATCATAAGCAATTAATTTTATTTTATGCTTTCCGATCGAAAATTCGTTTATTTCCCAAAATGAAATTGAAGAATTTGAATTTCCTCTATATATATCATCATAATAAAATTCTATGATTTTTATTCCATTTAAATCATAGCATTCAACAGCTATTGTTATATTCCCTATTACGAAGACCGTTTCTGTATCAAAAATTTTTCTTCCAAACACATAAAGCCCTTTTGAAGGAGATAAAATATTTATTTCGGGAGAAACTGTATCTATTTTTATTTCAATTCTGTTAATTTCTTCAAAGTTTCCTGCCATATCAACTGAGAAATATTCAAAAAAGTATTTTCCATCTGCAATACTTATGCTCCCATTATATTCTGAAAATCCCCCCCCATTTATTCTATACAGTGTTTTATTTATCCCAGATATTCCATCATTTGGGAAAAGAGAAACATTTATCTTTTCATTATACCATCCATTTGAAGAATTTTTATCAATAAAAATGCTGGTTGATGGAGGAGTTTTATCTATCTTAAATACAACGCTTTTACTTTCTTCATAATTTCCAGATTTATCGACACTATAATAATAAGCGGTATGAACTCCTTCTTCAGAAATTATTACCGATGATATATATTCCTTCCAGTTGCCTTCATCAATTTTGTAAAAAGTCTTGTTTATACCACTTAGAGCATCTTCTGCGGCTAAATTCAAAATTAAATTGCTTACATACCATCCGCTTCTTCCGTTAGCGTTTGGGATTAATTTGCAAACTGTGCTAGGAGGAGTAATATCTGCTGTTATGGTTTTGGTGGTAGAATTTACATTGCCAGAATTATCCACCACAGTTAATGTCACATTATATATTCCCTCCAACTCATATGTATGATTTACAATTTTACCGATTCCTACGATTCCATCCCCAAAATTCCAGCTGTATGAAATAATATATCCATCTGGGTCATAACTAGGGGAAGCATCAAAAATCACAAATTTACCATTTATTTCATAATTAAAATCTGCCACTGGAGCGGAATTTATTGCAATTACTTGATACACTAACAGGAGGAATAATACCATGTAAACAATTTTTTTCATAGGTATTTATCAATTTCAATTTTTTATTCTTTTTGGTTTCAAATTTCATAATAATATTCCCCTATTTCCTTTTGTTCTCTATCAAGCCTTGAGCCAATTTTGTTTATCCTCGGTCTATTGCTATCCTCATCTCTCCTAAATGTTATCTCCAAGTCCTTTAAAAAAAGGTTCATCCCATCTCTTAAGCTCATGGGTCCTTTAGCGAATCCTTTTTTTCCTGGTTCACCATAAAAAACCATCAATGATTGACTGACCATATCAATAAAATATATATCATGCTCTACAACCAAGCAGGCTCTTCCTTCTTTCTCCATAACTCTTTTTATGGTCTTTGCAACTTTCATTCTTTGTTTTGCATCAAGATACGCGGATGGCTCATCAATTAGATATAGATCCGCATCCAAGCTTAGACAATATGCAATTGAAATAGTTTGTAGCTCTCCACCTGATAAGCTCTTCAATTCATAATCATAAAAATATTTTATATCAAGGGGATGCAAAACTTCCTTTTCATATAAACTGTGAAACTTTTCTTTATTTTTTTCAAAAAGCTCCCCTACTTTTCCTTCAGTTGCTCTTATATACTGTGGCTTGTAACTTATTTTTATCTTTGCATCGATTTTTCCTTCAGTTGGTTCAATTAATCCAGCAAGGAGCTTAACGAATGTTGTTTTTCCAATTCCGTTTGGTCCAACAACTCCGACAACCTCTCCCTTATTTATTTTTCCTTCATTTACATTTAATTCAAAATCATCATATTTTTTCTTTAATTTTTCAAAATAGATTAAATTTTCTACTTCCTTGAATTCTCTTGGAGGATGCTTTTCAAATTTTATTTCATCTCCAAATCTAACATTCTCCTCCTTTAAATAACCCGATAAATATATATTTACACCATGCCTCGCATTTTTTGCATCAGATACAATTCCATAAACCCCTCTCTTTCCATATAAAATATGCACAATGTCAGCAAGGAAATCAATTATTGCTAAGTCATGCTCAACAACAACCACCATTTTATTTTCTGATATTTCCCTTATCATTTTTGCAATTTCTATCCTATTTTTTATATCTAAATAGGAAGCGGGTTCATCAAAAAGGTAGAGGTCCGCATCCTTTTTTAAAGTAGCAAAAATGGCAACTTTTTGCAATTCACCTCCAGAAAGCTCACTCATTTTCTTGTCACTCATTCCATCAATTTTATCATCAACCCCATTTTCTAAAAGAAACTCTTTTACACTCCCTTCATAATTTGATAGCTCATCTATGTATTGGGGTTTTATTGAAACTTTCAAATTTCCGTCAGAAACATTTTTTAAAAAATGGCAGAGTTCTGTTCCCCTGTATAGTTCAATTATCTCTTCCCAGTCCGGTTCTTTTCCTATTTTTCCTAAATTTGGTTTTATCTCACCAGATAAAATTTTTATTGTGGTTGTTTTTCCGATACCGTTCTCTCCCAGCAATCCAACTACCTTACCTTTCTTTGGGACAGGTAAGCGAAAAAGCCTGAAACCATTTTCTCCATATTGATGAACAACACTCTCTCTCAATTCTTCTGGCAAATTTTCTATATGAATTGCCTTGAAGGGGCATTTATGAACACATATCCCGCAACCCGCACATAGCTCCTCCGATATAACTGGCTTATTTTCCTCCATTACAATAACCTCGGACCCCCCTCTTACTTTTGGACAATACTTTATACATTCCATTGAGCATTTCTTTGGCTGGCATCTATCTCTATTTATTACTGCAATCCTCATTTTCTCAATTTATACCCAACAATTTTATCAATAGCACCTATCGCAACTCTTGGCTCTTCAAAAACTGGTATTTTAAGCCTCAATAATTTCTTCTTTTGTTCCTCCACAAATTTCCCACCCATGCATATTGCCAGAAAATATCTATTCATCTTTTTTAGACCGGAATAAAGCTCTTTCAAACTTTCTGCAAGTGGGGAATCCTGAAAAACAAAAGTAAGAATTATTATATCCTCTTTGCTTCTTTCGATCGCTTCAAGAAAATCTTTTGCGGTAGCGCTTCCGGTAAGATCTATCGTCTCAGCAATCTCTATATGCCTCGCTTCGCCCGCAAAGTCGCAAGCCATCACGCTCGGCCCAGCCCCATTGGTAATTATCGCCACCTTTTGGTCCGGTGGGAGCCCTCGCATTGCAAGTATTTTTAGCACTCCGAAGAATTCTTCAAAATCATCAACGAATATTATGTTTCTTTGCTTGCATGCACCCTCAAATATCTTATGATTTGTTGCCATCGCTCCAGTATGAAGAGAGGCAACTTTCTGCCCTAATTTGCTCCTTCCGGACTTCAAAATGACTGTAATTTTCTCATTTTCTACTTCAAAAAAATCTCGGCCAATTTCTTCTGCATATATTGCAATTATATCTGTTTTTTTATCTTTTTTGAGATATTTGACTAAATCAACTTCACTTACATCCGCTTTATTTCCATAGGATACAAACTTTGTAACACCTATTCCCTCCACAGCACATTTTTCAAGAAGGGCTATTCCAAATGTTCCTGATTGGGTTAATATTGCAACATTTCCTTTTTTTGGCAATTCCATATTTCTTTGGAAAAAGGTATTAAATCCATTTTCCGCATTAAATACTCCAATGCAGTTTGGTCCGATGACTCGCATTTTATATTTTCTTGCTAATTGAACTATTTTTCTCTCTATCTCCGCTTCCCCGATTTCTTTAAATCCGCCGGAGATTATCACAATATTTTTTATTCCTTTTATTCCGCATTTCTCTACTTCTTCAACGCATTTTTTTGCTTCAACAGCAATAACTGCCAAATCAATTTTCTTATTTATTTCTTCCAAGCTTTTATAGCATTTTCTCCCTAAAATTTTTTTTCTGTTGGGATTTATAGGATATGCTTCTACTTTACTCTTTATAATATTATTAAAAATTTCATAACCTATTTTACCTTTCTTGCTAGATGCCCCTATTACTACTACACTTTTAGGTTTGAAAAATTTCTCCATTTACTCTTCGCTTAATATAACAAAATCTTTGACTGATTTAACTGATTCAAACGGGAATAGAATGTAACCTTCTTCATTCTGATTATATAAGCGAGGGTCTATTTTGTCTGATGGCTCTACAATGAGATCGAGAAGTTTTCCACTACTTGCATCAACTGTTATATTTCTTACTATCCCTAAGTATAACCCGCTATTGCTCATAACTTTCTTTCCTCTCAATTCATTCTCCATTATCTTCATGTTTATCAAAATATGAAATACTATTGCCTTTTTAAATTTGCGCTTTTTTAAAAATTTAAAATCTTAGAAAAAAGTTTGAATTTTTGAAAAAAGAAGCTATGAGGCCTTTTTCTCGCAAAGAAATGCTAAAATAAATGCATTCTTGTGAAATTATTTTTTGCATAATTTTTAGCATTAAAACTATCAACCTTTATATATTAAAAAATTATTAGCCCAATATGGCGAGAATGCATGCGAGAAGAAAAGGCAAATCTGGCTCAAAAAGGCCGGCAGAAAGAATACATCCGGATTGGAGTTTAAAGCCACAAGAGATAGAAGAACTAATAATAAAGATGGCGGAAGAAGGTAAAGAGCCATCTATGATAGGTCTAATTTTAAGGGATGTTCATGGCGTGCCCGATGTGAAAGCAGCTATAGGCAAAAGAATTACTGATGTGCTTGAAGAGCATAATATATTGCCTCCTTTGCCAGAAGACTTAACAAATTTGCTGGCTAAAAGAGAAAACCTCAAAAAACATTTGCAAGAGCACAGGAAAGATTTGCACAATCTAAGAAGAATGCATCTTATAGAAGCAAAGATAAATAGATTGGTAAAATATTATAAAAGAGAGGGAAGAATTCCCGCGGACTGGAGTTACTCCTAACTTCTTTTTTGGAATTCAATTGCCTCTTCCAAGCTTATTTCCCCTATCAGCACTTTTCTAGCAAGTTCTTTTGAAATAGTTATATTTTTACTCTTTAATCTACTCAGGCGTTGTATGTTTTTAATTTCTCCCTCTTTTGGCTCAACACTCATTTTATATTTTATTTCCTTTCCTGGCGTCATCGCTATTTTGCAAGCAGAAATTGCATCGTCATCAAAAGATTGAATATCAGATTCATCGACTATTTGTATTAGTAAATTTTCATCTTGAAGCAGATTTATTATTCTATTTCTTATCAGCCCCCCTCCATTTCCTACCTTCACCACCACTTCCTCCGCCCCCGCCTCGCTTATCATTTCCTTTATAAATAAGATTAACTCTTTGGGATCCTTTGTAACAAATTTTTTTATAAGCATAACTCCGCTATAAACCGCTATACCTATTTTTTCTCCTGGATCTATACCGAAAAGTAGCTTTTTGTTTTTTGACATAAGAAGAATGGCTTTATCAATGAGCTTGTCTATATTGCACCCTTCCTCATAGCAAATAATTTTATCAAATTTTATATTGAGTTTTTTCTTATCAGATGTTATTATCACATCAACGCTGCTTGGTATATTATCTTCATAAGAAAGTGTAATAAAAGGTATCTTTCTTCTCTTGAGTAAATCAACAATATCGTAGTAAAATGAAAAATTTTCCGTTATCAATCCTATCATTAAAATTATATCCTTCATATTATTTAAATCTTTATAAAGGAAAATGATGCTGCTAACTTTGGAAAAAACCAAAATCTGTTTTTCCTAAGATAAAATAATAGAAAACCGGAGTAAAGCTTTAATATTTGATTTTTTTATTATCTGGTATGAAAAGAAATGTCATTGGGCTTTATACAAGACTCGCGATCGCAATAGCATTATTATTTGGAATAATATTTGGGTTGCTTACATTCATTGCCTATATAGCTGGCTATGGCCAACCAATTATAATTTCTGTTATGGCTATATCTGTTATTGTTTTGCAATATCTCGTAAGCCCCAAGATTGTGGAGTTCTCGATGAAGATTAAATATGTGAGCAGAGAAGAAATGCCAAAACTGCATGAAATAGTTGAAAGGTTATCTGAGAAAGCATCAATACCAAAACCAAAGATAGGAATTTCAGAAATAGATTTGCCAAATGCTTTTGCTTTTGGGAGAAGCAAGAGAGATGGAAGAGTATGCGTGACCAGAGGACTGCTTGATATTTTGAACGATGAAGAAATGGAGGCAGTGATTGGGCATGAAATATCTCATATAAAGCATAGGGATATGGCGGTAATAACTCTTTTATCAGTTATACCTCTTATAAGTTATTACATTTTCTGGAGTTCATTATACGGAAGAAATAGAAATAAAGCATCTTTAATTTCCGCCCTAGCCTTTATCTTTTATTTAGTATCCAATCTACTAGTTTTATGGGTGAGCAGATTAAGAGAATATTATGCGGATTATGGATCATACACCTTAACTGGAAAATCTCATCCTCTCGCATCTGCTCTCTATAGAATTACTATTAGTACATCCCGAATTCCCCCAGTAAAAATAAAAAGTGTTGAAGGTGTAAAGGCATTTTTTGCAACAGATCCTTCAGCTGCGAGAAGTGAAATAAATGATTTGAGAAAGGCGGATTTAAACTTAGATGGACATCTGGATGAATATGAAATGAGGCAATTTGCAAGTGTGGCGGAAGCGAGCCCATTTGAAAGAATTATGGAGATTTTTTCATCCCATCCGAATGTAGTTGATAGGATAAGAAGGCTGGCGAAATTATCATGAGTAAAAATTTGGTAAAAATGGAGATATATCCTCATGTATATCATGGTGACAATTATTCGGAAATATTTCTAGTTGATGATGAAACTGTTTTACCAATTTTTGTTAGTTATACTCAGGCGGAGAGCATAATGAATGGTTTAGAAGGAAAGAGATACCATCGTCCCTTTACTCACGACTTATTTATAGAAGTGATAAATTTGCTTGGCGCATCAATAAAAAAAGTGGTAATAGATGACCTTGTGAATGGGGTATTTCTTGCAAAACTTTATATAGAATATGTAAGAAAGGGCAAATGCGAGGAGATTGTTGTTGATGCCCGTCCAAGTGATTGTATAGCACTTGCGGTAAGAGAAGGGTGTGATATATTTGTTGATGAAAAAGTTTTGAAAGAAGCGGGGAAAAGTAGGAGAGAAATGGGTATGGAGTATTAAAATGATTAAATTTGAAGATGGAGAAAAACTTGTGAGGTACACAAGATATGTTATAGAAAGGCATGTAAAAGGGGAAAAAATTGATGACATTGAAAATTTTGAAGAAAATAGAGGGGTTTTTGTTACAATAAACACGTATCCAGAGAGAGAGCTGAGAGGTTGCATTGGTATCCCAGAGCCAATAATGCCACTGAGAAAAGCGATAAAAGAATCCGCGATCTCCGCATGCCATGATCCAAGATTTCCTGATTTGATAGAAGATGAGTTGGATAAAATCATTATAGAAGTTACTTTATTGACTAAGCCCAAATTGCTTGAAGTTGAGCCAGAGGAATATCCTAAACATATAGAGATTGGTAGAGATGGTTTGATGGTAGAAAAAGGAATGAATCGGGGCTTGCTGTTGCCCCAAGTAGCGAGTGAGTATGGATGGGATGTTTTGGAATTTTTAAAACACACTTGCATAAAGGCGGGCTTACCGCCAAATGAATGGAAAAATAAAGACACCAAGGTTTATGTATTTCAAGGGGAGATATTTAGCGAAGAAACACCAAAGGGAAAGATAATCAAAAATGCTTGAAAAATACTATGAGATATTAAATAAAAAAGCAAAAAACAATTATACAAAAAACATGGGAAAAATAGATAAATTGATAGAAGAAGCGGAAGAAATATTCAAAAAATGTCACTTCTGTGAACACAAGTGTTATGTAAATAGGAATGAAAATAAGGGGAGATGCGGAGTAAAAAATACAAAAATTTCCTCCCATTTTTTCCATTACGGAGAAGAGAAAGTTTTAATTCCTTCATATACAATCTTCTTTTCGGGCTGTAACTTTTCCTGCATATATTGTCAAAATTGGGATATTTCTCAATTTGAAAGTGGTTCTTACATAGAGCCAAAAAAAATGGCTATTTTGATAGAGAAAGCGGAAATAAATGGGGCAAGAAATATTAATTGGGTTGGTGGAGAGCCAACACCTCATCTTCTTTATATATTGAAAGTGTTGAAGAATTGCAATTCAAATCTTCCACAGATATGGAATTCAAATATGTATTGCAGTTTAGAGACGATGGAAATTTTAAAGCATGTTATTGATTTATATTTAACAGATTTTAAATACGGAAATAATCACTGTGCAAAAAAATTATCCAATATAGACAGATACCTTGAAATTATCACAAGAAATCATGAAATAGCATATAAGCAAGGGGAAGTCATAGTGCGCCACCTTGTGCTTCCTTCGCATATAGATTGCTGTTCGAAGCCAGTAATTGATTGGATTTCTGAAAATATTCCGAATGCATTAGTCAATATTATGGATCAATATTATCCAACATATAAAGCACATGAGAATGAAGAAATAAATAGGAGATTAACAGAAAGAGAATACAATGAAGTTTATCTATATGCTTTAAAAAAGGGGATTAAACTGATTTGAGTTCTTGCAACCCATCTCAGCAATCTTTCTTATTCTTTCCTCACCATTTATTTCTTTTATGAAATTTGCTACACTCTTTGGAACAAGATTTTCCCATCTCTCTCTTTTAGAAATTTTCTCCCTTATAACCCTACCTTGATAAACATCTCTTTTAAAAAATGGCATTTCAACTACTCTATATCCTTCTCTTTCAAAAAGCTCTTTTATCAATTGATTGTTGGAGATAACTAAATCAAAAGGTGGAACAATTTCTTTAACATGCTTTGCATAAAGTCCGTATCTGTTTATATCAGGAACTGGCACAATGTGATAATTTTTAATTTTTTTCTCTTTCATAGCTAGAATAATCATCTCATATCTTTCACTGCATGTAAATGGATTTTCAAAAGTAAAGCTTTCATAAGCGGAGCCAATTGCAAAAATTATTTCATATTTTTTTGATTTTTCCGAAATTTTTGCGTGTCCTATATGGAAAGGCTGAAATCTTCCAATAATTAAAGCGCGCATAAGAAAAATAGGGAAGAGGAATAATTATTTTTCTATTTAAAAAAAGTTATTTACTCATTTTCATATGTTTTCATGGAGCTCATGCCCCTTTTCTCAGACTCAATGGGCGTTCGCTCAATGGCAACCTTAATTGCAACAAAAGAAGATAGGATTTTTATAGATGCGTCCGCTGCCCTGGGGCCATCTCGTTATGGATTGCCTCCTCATGAAATGGAAATTAATGCCCTTTATGAAGCGAAGGAGAAGATAAGAAGCATAGCCCTTGATTGCAACATTTTTGTAATAACCCATTATCATTATGACCATTATGACCCAGATGAAAGCTTTTATTGTGGGAAAAAAATATATGCTAAAAGAATAGACAGTTTTATAAACAGAAGCCAGCAGGAAAGGGGGAGTTATTTCTATAAATTGTTTGAAAACAAAGCTAAAATAATATACTGTGATGGAAATGAATACAGAGAAGATGATCTTAGAATAAAATTTTCCCCTCCTTTTCCTCACGGCCCGCAGGGAGCAATTGTTGGATATGTAATTATGGTGAGTGTTGAGGAGAATGAAAAAATCCTCTTTGCATCAGATGTGCAAGGCCCAGTTTATGAGAGGGCGAGAGATTATATAATAGAAGAAGCTCCCCAGATTCTTATAATGGATGGTCCTCCTTCTTACTTTCTTGGATGGAAATTTTCCATGGAAAATTTAGAAAAAGCGGAGAAAAATTTAATTGAGATAATGGAGAAAATAGATTGCAAACTTATACTTGATCATCATTTGCTTCGTGATATTGACTATAAAAAAAGAATGAAAACACTTTATGAGATGTACGGGGACAGAATAAAGACCTTTGCGGAATGGAATGGTTTAAAAAATTCGATTCTTGAAGCTAGAAGAAAGGAGCTATGGGAAAAATATTAAAAATTTAAATTTATAACTTATATGAAATATAAGGGAGAAGAGAAAAAATTCGATGCTTCTCTTATAAGTGTTTATAGGATATTTTTGATTTTTATTGTGCCGATAATTGCATATTCTATAGCAATATTCCCTCAGGTTCTATTAATTTTTTATGTTTTAAAATTGCCATTTATTAAATCAATATACGGGATATTTATTCTATCCTTTGCACTTGTTAACAGTTATTTAATACTTATTTTTTCTTCTATTTTCTCCACCGCTTTCTTCATAAATGTTTTAGGAATTAAATATAAAGAAGGAGAGTATTCTAAAAATATAAAAGATAAAAACACTTTCAAATATACACTCTATTTTTCTCTATATTATCCGACGTATAAACTGATAAATATTTTTGTCTTGCCACCTATAAAATCGTTTTACTTGTCTCTTATTGGTTGTAAAATAGGTAAAAATGTTTTTTTAGCTGGGGAAGAATGGATTGCGGATCCATGTGTTACTGAGATAGGGGAAAATACAATGATAGGAGGGCGGAGCTTAATAACTGCTCATCTAGCGGAAGATAAGTTGATAATAAAAAGAGTTAAGATTGGTAAAAATTGTCTTATAGGGGGAGATTCTTTCATAATGCCGGGTGTTGAAATAGAAGAAAATGTTGTTGTGGGGGCAAAAACTCTTGTAACAAAAGATAAAAAATTGAAGAAGGAAAAAGTTTATGCAGGGATACCAGCGAGGGAAATTAATTACGAATAACCCCCTATCTTGAGACTCGGATCCCCGAATAAGACCCATTCTTGAACTGTTTTGCAATCAACTAATTCAATTGTATAAGGTCTTTCTCCTATCCAATCCTTACTCCAGTCAATTGGGAAATGATTGAGATAATCTGCAAGTGTGTTAGCCCATGTTTCACCAAGCACATCTTTTCCATCAATGTATACTTTGAAGAAATGTGGTTCAAGCCATCCACCTAAATATTGGATACAATCTGGTATTCCATCCGGAACACTATCTGGAACTTCATCAACCGGACCATCTCCTATTGTTCCATATCCCAAACCCGTGTTTCCAATTGTTGCTATACTTCCCCCTTTTATATTTTTTAGCATTAGCTCGCTCCAGCACTGAGGTGTCATTTCTCCGAGATAATATGCCCAAATTCCTTGCGTTAAAAATCTTAACAAACTGCTGTTGAACTGACTGTTATGGCAACCTCCAACAATTAAAACAGGTAATTTTTCTCCATTGCTAAGTGCTCTTATATTTTTCAATCCAAAATCAATCCATGTTTCAAAGTCATTATGGGGATGTGTTGCCCAGCTCGCTGGATTTCCGTGCCCGCTGAAATAAACAAAGCCTGCTCCTTCCGAGATAATTTTTTCTGCGTTCTCTGGAGTAAAGGAAAAATCCCCTCCTTCAACATATATCCTTATTTTATCAAATCCTTCCATAAAACTGAGAGCATGGTCACATTCAACCTGTCCTTCTATATAATCTGTTCCTACTTCTATATCAGGGAAAGAATCTCCTCCAATAGCAATCATTCTTTTGAACCAATCTTTTCCATATGCATTTTTTTCGTAATTTATTATTTTATTAATAAGCGGTTTTACTTCCCAATCATATCTTGCGGGCAGCCTCCCGACATAAATATCTGGATATAAATCAAGAACATCCTTACTTTTCTTATTCCATTCCGCAAATATTCCATTTCCATTGCTATCCCAGTCATCAAAAACAACAGTACCATTATTTTCATCATATCTGTACAAGTCCGCAAAATATAAGTCGCTTAAATAACCAGTTTCCCAGCTCGAGTTATCATCAAGATTTGTATATCTGACTGGCACATACCATTCCCAGAATCTCTGTCCCTTCATTCCTCCAAAAAGCAAAACATACTTTACCCCCCATTCCTCTTTTGCATTTTTAATGAAATACTTCACTTTTTCTGCATCGTCTCTCCCCTGCACAGCAAAATAAACATTATTATAGATATCATCTGTTGATACAACAATTGTTTTTATTCCATTGCTTTCCTTATGTTGCTTTAAAGTCTCAACATCATCTTTCCATTTTTGAGGACAAATAATGAGGAGATCATAATTTTCTACATTTTTATGCACTCCTTTTTCATATATTATTTTCAATTCAAATTCACTCGCAAATTCAACAATATTTAAATGAGGGTGGTATCTTATTGGATATAGTTCGAAAGTCAAGAATATTTTATCAAGCCCCACTCCAATATTATATATGCCCCATTTATCCGGATAAAAATCAAAATAATATGCGCCTTTTGCCTCCCTATATTCTTTTCCTAAGGGTATTGCACCAATTGAAGGAGGTATTTCCTTTTTCACTGGTATTTTTTTAATTTCGTTTGGAATCATTTCAATTCTTTTTATTTTTGTTCCAATATCAAATGTAAAAGTTTTTGTAAAAGTTGGCAAACAGGGATAGTAAGCATCGTTTGTATAGCCATTTGCCTCCTTGATTTTAATGTATCCATTATCAAATATCATTGGCTCTGAAAATATTATCTCTTCCGAAATTTTATTCTCCGCATTTATTCCAAAAGCTAACGAGCTGGCCAAAAGAACTAAACCAACAAACAAATTTTTTAACTTTTCCATAGAAATGAATTCTTTTTTGAGTTTAAATCTTTCTATGAAAGCGCGGGGAGCGAGATTTGAACTCGCGAGGTCATACGACCACAGGATTAGCAATCCTGCGCCTTACCAGGCTGGGCCATCCCCGCTTGTAATGAAAATGATATAAAAATTATAAACTTTTTCTTGGCAACAAAGCCATTTTAACACCACACTTTGTTATCTCCTTTCTGTCAATATTTTTTGAAAGATACCATATAAATCCTCTTTTTTCCTCCTCCTTATTTTTAAAAGGGACCAACTCTTTTAACTCTTTTCCTTCTCTTAGAGCTTCTATTAGGTGGGTTGGACATTGGAAAGAAGGGCTTTTTCCAAGAGTTGTATACCCTGTTTTATCAAAGATTGCGGTATATTGCTCAATAAAGTAAAATCCCTTTTCCTCTTTTATACCAGACTCTATACCTACTCCATAATCGCCATTTATGCAAGCTTTTTTTGCCCTATTTATTGCTCCCTCAATTATTTCTTCATTCCATGGCTGTTTTTTTGTATCAATTCCAACAAATTCATAAATTATTTCAATTCCTTTAAAAAATTCATTAAAAACTTCTTTCACCGCTTCTATCTTAACTTCATTTTTCGATCCAATAAAAACCTTTAATGGCTTAATTCTCTTTCCATTCCTTATTTCATTTGCTTTTATCCTGCTTGTGGTTATTGGTATCCCATCATTGGCGAATACATATGGCACAACTATTATTTTAATCTCTTTCCTTCCTTTTTTTCTCCTAAACTCATTTATTTCTTTAGCCCTTCCCTCAGTTTCTGGAGATACAATTATTGCATCGAAATCTTCATCAAGAGTAATGCCATAGATATTTTCAAGAGGTAAAATTTTAAATTTCTTATTCCATCTTTTATCTTTTATAATTTCCTCAATATTCTTTTTCCTTTCTTCATAGCTCCTAGCTTTTTTCCCCATTTCTTCAACAAATTTATCTGTTGATATCCCTATATAAATTTCATCACCTATTTCAAAAGCTTTTGAAAGAATTGAAATATGCCCTTCATGTATTATATCAAATGTCCCTCCTATACAAACTTTCATTGCCCATAAATTAATGCAAGTATAAGAAACTTTATTATAAGAAAAAATATTTTACTATTGATGATAAAGGAAATTGTTAGGAGAGATTTTAAATTAATTGATGAAAATGAAGAAATAAGGAAAATATTTGGTTATATCTACGGGGAGGCGGAATTTCCTATAATTGTAAGTAATAAGAAAGCAATTGGAATAATAGATGAAAGGAATTTGATAAAAAGTAGAGTACTTGGAAATGAAAAAATAAAGAGGTTTGTTGTGGGTGTGCCAAAGATTGATGGAACATTTTCAATACAAAAAGCAAAAAGTGTAATGATTGCTAGTGGTGCTGATAGGCTGATAGTTACATCTGAAAAAGAAATAATTGGTTATGTAAGATTGGTTGATATTCTTAAGAAAACCGGATTGCAAAAAACCGCTAAGGAATTAATGAAATCCATCCCCTCACTGGAGGAAAAAAATACAGTTGCAGAGGCAATAAACATTATGAAGACAAGTAACAGGAAATTTGTTCCTGTTTTATTTGATAAAAAATTTTCTGGAGTAATAGGTGTTAGAGAGATTTTACCGCTTATTTCAACAAAAGAGAAAGCAAGGGATTATCATCCAGAAAAGACATCTTTGCTCGAAACATCATTGGTTGGATTGGTGAGGGAAATTCCGATATGCAATGAAAATGAAAAGGGAGATGAAATAATAAAAATTATAGAGGAGAGAGATGTTGTTGCGGTCTGTAGAGGAAATGAATATCTTGGCTTGATAGAAGAGATTGATCTCCTATGAGTACATTATATCATCCTTACTATCTTCTTTTTCCTCTTTAAATTTCATCTTCTTCTTTTTTATAAACTTATACTGCCTTCTCCTTCCTATAAATCTTATATCAAATCTTATAAGTCTTACAAATATTTTATCTGGAAGTGGTTCAAGAACAACAATTCCCCTTGATTGAAGTTTATTCAATTCAAACAATATTTTTTCTTCTGGCATATTTAATTTTTTGCTTAACTCCGCAACAGTAATAGGGTAATTTTCCTGCAGTGTTTTAATTATTCTTTCCTCAATAGTCCCTATTTCTATATCCATCTTTATACCTGTAAGAAATATTGCATGCCCCTTCAATTGAAACCATACATGGGCCAACTGGATGCAAGGGATTACAAATTTTTCCGAAAAGCTTACATTCCTCAGGCCTCACTATGCCTCTCAGAACTTCCCCGCATTTACAATTTTTTTGTTGAGGTGCTTCTCTAACTTCAGAGATTAAATCTTCATAAATTTTCTCCGCATCATATTTCTCAAATTCTTTCCTTAAAGCCATTTTTGATTTTTTAATTACAGGAAAACCCCTCCATCCCCCATCTTTTTTACTAAAGACCTCATCTATCACTTTTAAAGCAATTATATTTCCCTCCCTCCTTACACATCTTTTATATTCATTCTCCACTTCATATCTCCCTTCTTCAACTTGTTTTGCAATCATATATACCCCAAGAAGCACATCAAGTGGTTCAAACCCCGCAATTACATGAGGAATCTTATATTTTTTAGCAATTTTTTCATATGGCTTTGTTCCTATTATTGTAGATACATGTCCCGGGCATATTATTCCATCTAATTTTATTTCCCCCATCCCAAGCAATGCATCCAGGGCGGGAGGGATAAACCGATGAAAATTTAAAATAGAGAAGTTTTTTGGTTCTCTTAGCAAAGAGATGGCTGTTGCGGGGGCGGTTGTTTCAAATCCCACTGCAATGAAAACAGTTTCTTTTTCTTTTGCTATTTCAATTGCATCTGTTATGCTATAAACAACTCTTACATCCGCCCCCTCACTTCTTGCTTTTTCAAGTGTTTTGCTCGCTGGCACTCTCAGCATGTCCCCAAATGTTGCAATTGTAATTCCTTCTTCCGCTAATTTTATTCCTTTTTCTATCTCTATGGGTGTTGTAACACATACTGGACAGCCTGGTCCTTGAACTATCTCAACACCGCTTTCCGCAAGCAGATTATCCAGCCCATATTTTAAAATTGTGTCTTGATGAGTTCCACATACATGCATTATTTTTAAATTTAATCCAATTTTCTTAATTTCTTTAATTATTGCATTTGCAAAATTTTTATTGCGAAGCGAAGCAATCATGTTTCGACCTCAATGCTTTTTATTCTGCATTCTTTTCCTTCCAAAATTTCTGCATCATTTCCACACAATGGGCAATTTATAATAGGAAAAATGATATGAAAATCGTTTTTTTCTCCATACCTTATTTCTCCCTTATAACCACATTTACATTTAATTTTTGCTTTTATCTTAATAATAACTAATTCCGCATTTTCAGCAATTGTTCCCTCCTTTAATAAATTGAAAGCAAATTTCATCTGCTCTTCTCCTAGGAAAGTTAGCTCACCTATTTCAACAGTAACCTTGCTAATTTTTTTAGCTCCCATCTTTTTTGCTTCCTCAATAACAATACTCATTATATTTTGCATTGTAGAAAATTCATGCATTTTTTGAAATCTCCTCAAAGATTTTTATTGTTTCCTTTGCCTCTTTTTCATCTATAACCTGTATTGCAAAACCCGCATGAACAATCACATAATCTCCTTTTTTTGCATTTACAAGAGATATATCCACTTCCCTCTTTACTCCTCCATAATCAACAACCGCTTTATTTCCATTCTTTTTAACTATCTTTGCAGGAATTGCAAGACACATCGCATTTAAATTGAAAGGAATATAAATTATTTTCCTAAGGTATCAATAAAATAAACAGCCAGCAGACAAGAGCATTTAAAATTGTAAGAGGAATCCCAACTTTTGCAAATTCAAAAAAGCTGATTGTCGCTCCTCTCTTTTCCGCATTCTGAATAATTATAACATTACTCGCCGCCCCAAGAATAGACAGATTGCCCGCCAGCGTGGAGGCGCCCGCGAGAGCCATCATTTCCTTTATCGAGCTTGATGGGAGCATTGGGAGATATAGAGCACCTAATGGCACATTTGAGATGAATTGACTGAATACTATGCTTATTATAAAAATTATTCCAATTCCTGCACTTCCTATCATTTTTTGGAAGAAACCGCTTTCCCAGGCGCTTTTTGTAACTATAAACATGGATGCAAAGAAAATTAGAGTGTGCCAATCAACTTTTTTTATTATATCTATTCTTCTCTTGCTAAATATCAATATTGGTAGAGACGCAATTAATGCAATATATACAAGCCTCGTCTCTATTCCCAAAAAAATGAGTAATATTTTCAATGCTATCAGTATAAAAATAATTGAAATTGAAATCTTGCAAATTTTAGAGAGTTCTTCGTCTTTATCAATTTTCTCCTATTGTTACTGCAAATGCAAGCGAGAGTAAAAGTAATTTTGGTTCAACACCATATTTTTTGGACAAAAGAAGCATTATGGGCGTGCCTATAATTGCTATAGTATCATTCATTAGAATTGCGGAAAGGAAGCCCATTAGGAATAGTATAAGGAGAAGTAGTTGATTAACAGATTTTGCTTTGCTGAAAAATTTATTTGAAATCTCTATCAAATAGCCACTTTTTTCTAATGCGGAGCCAATAACAAACATCCCGAAAAGAAAAAGCATTATCTGCCATATCTGAAGATTAAACTTCCCTATTTTTCTTACCGCTATAAGGATGAAAACAATTGCAAGTATTATTATCGAAAGCATAAATGTAATACAATTAAATATTTAAAAGCAGGAATTGAGTAAAATTTTAATTCAAAAAAAGATTGATATCATGCTTCAAGAGAAGTTAAAAAGGTTAGAGGAAATTTTAAAAGATATGGATCGCTTTATCGTTGCTTATTCTGGAGGTGTTGATTCAACTTTTCTTATTGCTGTCTCACGAAAAATTGTTGGGAAAGAAAATTTGCTTGCTGTTATTGCCAAAACAGAAGTAAATAGCGAGGAAGAAGTCGAGGAAGCAAAAAAATTATGCGGTGCTCTTGATATTAATCATAAAATAGCTGAATATTCCCTCCTTGAAAAAAGTGATTTTTCATCAAATCCTTTTAATAGATGCTATTTTTGCAAAAAAATCCTTATAGAAAAATTAATGAAAATTGCAGAGGAAGGAAATTTTAAATGGATTGCAGATGGAACAAATGCAGAAGATAGTAAAGATATAAGGTACGGGCTTATTGCTCTCGAGGAAAGTGGAATAAGAAGCCCTTTAAAAGAGGCGGGATTTAATAAAGAAGAGATAAGATATTTATCGAAAAAGATGAAACTCCCTACATGGAATAAACCATCCAATGCCTGTCTAGCTTCAAGAATTCCTTTTGGTGTGCCAATTACCTTTGAATCAATTAAAAGAATAGAAGAAGGGGAGAAAATCCTTAAAAAAATTGGATTTAAAGTTGTCAGATTAAGAGACCATTTTCCAATTGCGAGAATAGAAGTAGATGATTTTAAAAAAATTTTGAGCGATAATATAAGGAAAGAAATTATAAAGGAGCTGAAAGGGCTGGGATATAAATTTATTTCGGTTGATTTAGAAGGGTATAGATGCGGCTCCTTCTATAGATAAATCTATGGCGAGCATTATTTATATCCCTTAATATTTTTCTTTTTATGATTGTAAAAGAATACAGGGAAATAGATGAAAGTGAGGTTAAGGAAGAAGGAGCAAAAAATGTAAAAATTCAATGGCTTATAGATGAAAAAATTGCCCCGAATTTTGCGATGAGAAGATTTGTTGTTGGAAGAGATGGCTACACACCTTTCCATAAGCATGATTGGGAACATGAAGTTTTTGTTTTAAGTGGTCATGGGGCATTAGTGGATGAGAATGGAAAAGAGCATGATCTTAAAACAGGAAATTTCGCACTTGTTATGCCAAATGAAATGCACCAATTCAAAAATAAAGGAAAGGAAGACTTTATTTTCCTATGCATGATCCCACTAAGATGAATATTTTCTTTCTTTCCCATGAAGAAGTAAAAAATCCACTGGTTGAGGAACTAAAGAAAATATGCTGTAAAAAAAGGGAGGGTTTTAGTATAAGTGTTAGATACGGGAGGAGGGTTTTAATAAATGCAAAAGGAATAGATTTTGAAAATCCAAAGAACGAGGATTTTGTTGAAATTGTTGATTATAATCCAGCAAATGATGTAGCGATGGTGATAGGAATTAAAGAGTCATGTGAAGATGCGCCGATTCACTGCCTGATTTATAATAGAGAAGAGATAAATTCTATAGCAATATTTAGGGTAAAAAATAAGGAAAAATTTAAGGTTGCAATGGATGCCTTGAAAAAATTGAGGAATAAGGAAGAAGTGGAAATAAAGGATTTTGGAAAAATTATAACAGGGAGAACATTGAAGGAGGTAAAGGATGCTTGTGAAAGGGAAGCAAATGAGAAGTTTGTGGTTTGAAAAGAATTGTCTTAAAATAATTGACCAGAGAAGACTTCCATCGCAATTTGAAATTTTTGAAGCAAAGAACGAAAGAGATGTTGCATATGCAATAAAAGAAATGGTGGTGAGGGGGGCGCCTGCTATTGGATGTGCAACCGCTTATGGAATTGCAATGGCAGAAGATGCAGAGAAGGCGAGCGAGTTATTAAGATCCGCAAGGCCAACTGCTCATGATTTATTTTATGCAATTGAGTATATGGTGGAAGGAATTAGAAAGGGAGAGAATGCTATTAAATTAGCGGAAGAATATACTGAAAAAATTGTTGAGAAATGCAGAAAAATAGGTGAGCATGGTAAAAAATTGATAAAGAGAAAGGCAAAAATATTAACTCATTGTAATGCGGGTGCTCTTGCAACAGTTGATTATGGAACCGCTCTCTCTCCAATAAGAATGGCTAAGGATAAAGAAATTTTTGTTTGGGTTGATGAAACAAGACCAAGATTGCAAGGGTTACTCACTTCTTGGGAATTAGAAAATGAGGGGATAGAACATGCGGTAATAGTTGATAGCTCAGCGGGTTATTTAATGAAAAAAGGAGAGGTAGATGTTGTAATTGTTGGAGCGGATAGGATAGCAAGAAATTATGATGTTGTAAATAAAATAGGGACATATGAAAAAGCAATTGTTGCTTATGAAAATGATATTCCATTTTATGTTGCTGCTCCAGAAAGCACATTTGATAAAAAGGCAAAAAGAGGGGAAGAGATAAAAATTGAAGTAAGAAGCATAGAAGAAGTTACCTCAATTTATTCTTATAAGCCTAAAAATGTAATAAATCCCGCTTTTGATGTAACTCCATCAAAATATATAACTGGAATAATAACTGAAAATGGAATAATTTATCCTTAACCCATTTTTCTGTAAAAATTTGATACACTTTTGCACATTTTCTCCAGAATTTTATGTCTCATATATTCACTTTTTATCAATTTGAAAAATATGATTCCCGCATAATATGAATATTTTAGTTGCTTTCCCAAAACATTCCTACATTTCCTTTCATATTCTTCAAGCTCATAATTTCCATTCCTCACCCATTTCTCAATACATTCAGAAGCTATATATGAACAGATGATGGATGGCATATTTCCCGCTCCAACATTAGAAAAAACCTGGCAGCATGCGTCACCAATCAAAATTGCATTTTTGCCATATGAGCGAAGGGGTTTTCCCATTGGAATATACGCTCCTCTCCATTCCAGCCCGTTATTTTCTTTTTTGAATTTTTCAAAACCTTCTCTAAAATATTTTTTATTGAAAGAGCCAATTCCAATATTCCATTTGCCTTTTTTAGGAAAATACCAAGCATAACCGTGCTTTATGACACTATCTCTCAAAACTACATGGCATTTACTATCATCTTTTTCAATATTTTCTTTACAGGCTTCTACTGCAAATGCTTCTTTCGGATTTCTTACATTTATATACTTTCTTGTTATAGAAAAAAAACCATCCGCTCCAACTATCAATTTTGCTTTAACATTTTGAGGAAATAAAATCCCATTTTCTATTTTTTTAACCTTTTCACCCTTCCTTATTTCTCCTTGCTCTTCCGCTTTTTTAGCAAACTCTTCCTCAACTTTATTTTTATCTATCATGAGAATAGGCATTTCAAGAAAAATTTCTCCATATTTTGTATATATAATTGTTTCCGGTATTTCCTTTTCTACACCCTTTTTGCTTCCATACAGATCCAAAAAATCGTAACCCGCTATTTTTTGAGTTATGCCTTCTCCACATGCCTTCCTAAAAAATTCATTATGCTCTTCAAATATAACAAATGGCAATCCCTTTTCCGCTAAAAACTTACCCAAACTCAAACCCGCTATACCTCCTCCAATTATTGCAATATCAACTTTCTCCACTATTTAAAATATAAAATATGTTAATAAAGCTTATTTTTCAATTGCCACTCCAATGATATCTTCTATTCTTCTATATCCATTTTCCTCAAGCCATTTTTTTAAATCCCTACATATCTCCTTGAATATTCTTTCCCCCCTATAATAAATTCCTGCGCCTATCTGAACCGCGCTTGCTCCCGCCATCATGTATTCAATTACATCTCTTGCATTGGTAATTCCTCCAACTCCGATGACCGGCAAATCAAAATTTTTTGAAATTTCATATACGCATCTCAGCCCTATCGGCTTTATACCTTTTCCAGAATAGCCACCAAATACATTGCCAAGAATTGGCTTGCCCGCTTCTATGCTGATTGCCATTGCTTTAATGCTATTTATTGCAACAATTGCATCCGCCCCTCCTTCAACCGCCCACTCCGCCCTCTTTAAAGCATTCTCTGAGCCTATTTTTACAAAAACCGGTTTACCCGCTTCCTTTACCATTTCAACCGCATTTTTTATTTCTTTTTCAGGAAATTCAGCGCCAAATTTCTCTGCGTGGGGGCAACTCATATTCATTTCTACTGCTTTAACATATTTTGAAAACTTTTTTGCAACATAAAGGAATTCCTCCGCATTTTTTCCAAATATACTTCCAATCAAATTATCGACCTTTGCCCCTCTAATCTCTTTAATATAAGTATCTATTCCAGGATTTGCAAGACCTATCGCATTTAATATACCGCATTCAATTTCCACAAAGACAGGATTTTTATATCCTTTTCTTTCATCTTTTCCAATCGACTTTGTGACAACCGCACCAGCATCTCTGAATTTTTCAATACTGCTTTTAGTTAAATCAAGCACGCCAGAAGCAACCATAAGGGGATTTTTCATTTTTATGTTTAATAAGTCTATTTTAAGCATGATTAAAATGCATTTTTAGGAAATAAAACTTACTTATAGAAAATTGCAATGAAGCCGGATAAAATCATGAGTAAAATTACTATTATTGCAATAATCCTTGCAATTGTTTCTTTTCTCATTTTTCTACTAAGATGAATATATCTCCTGCTTTTAATAGATTTTCTTTTGTTTCCTCTTTTATCTCCAGAAATTCTTTGCTTATTTTTATTTCCTCTTCTCCAAAAATGAATGAATAAAATCCATTTTCTTCTATTTCCTTTGCAATTTTCTCAGCATTCTTCTTTATTTCCTCTAAAACAATCTGGCTTTTTTCCTTAAAACAAGGTCCTATTTTGCTATAAACTGGAAAAGCTTTTTTTTCAGTATCTGGTTTATCCTTAAAAACTATTTCTTTTATTTTGAGGGTTCCAGCAATTATATCCTCTTCTCTCACAGAGCCATATATCACAACTTTTGATAAAGGAGCGTTCAACGGCATACTATTTTTGCTTTTCCATTCTCTTATTTCAGAAATTATTTTCTTAACTTTTTCTCCTTCTCTTTCCGCTTCTTCATCTACAAAAACTGGCTCAGGCCATTTTGAAATATGAATGCTTTCTTCTCCTTCAAATTTTTTATAAAATCTCTCATATATTTCTTCTGTTATAAAAGGCAGGAAAGGGGAAAATGCTTTTAGTAGTCCAAGCCCTATGGTGTATAGAGTATATAAAGATGCTTCATCATTTTGTTCATAAATTCTATGCTTTACAATTTCTATATAATGATCCGCAAACTCATGCCACAGGAAATATTCAATTTCTTTCATTGCATTCGAAAATTCGAATTTATCCATATACTGAGTAGCTCTCTCAATTACCTTGCTGTACAAACTAATAATCCATCTATCAATAATTCTCAATTCACATTCTCTTGGCTTATTTTTTATCAAATTTCCGATGAAATTTTCTACATTCCACAATTTATTCATCAATCTTATTCCTCTAACTAAATCTTTATAGCGGAAAGGATTATCCTCACCCAATTTGCAAGTTGAAGCATAATAGCGCAAAGCATCGCTCCCATTTTTTTCTATTATTTCAAGAGGGTCGACAACATTGCCTGTAGAAGTATGCATTGGCCTACCATCAGGAGCGAGTATGAAACCATCTATCATTATCTCTTCAAATGCCTTTTTACCTGTCAAAAGGTAGCATCTGAGTATTGTATAAAAAGCCCATGTCCTTATTATATCATGTGCTTGGGGGCGAAGTGACATTGGATACAATTCTTTAAAAAGTTTTTCATTTCTTTCCCAGAAAGTGTTGAATAAAGGAGTTATTGAAGAATCCATCCAGGTATCAAAAACATCTTCACAACCTTTTAAAATTCCACCACATTTTGGACAATTTTCCACTGGTGGTTTATCTATTGTAGGATCAACATAGCAATCTTTCTCATCCGCAAGAACTACTTCTTTACAATTAGTGCATTCCCAGAGTGGCAGGGGGGTAGCAAAATATCTTTGTCTCGAGATCACCCAATCCCACTTGAGAGAGTTTACCCATTCTTCAAATCTCTTAAACATATATTCTGGATACCACTCCATCTCCTTAGCAACTTCCATTATCTTTTCCTTTATAGGCAGAATCCTCAAAAACCATTGCTCCGCATCTATGAACTCTGTTGGCGTTTTGCACCGCCAGCAGACGCCAACGCTTTGCTCCATTTCCCGCTGAGCTACGATGTAGTTGTCTTTCTTTAAATCCTCTATTATTTTTCTTCTTGCATCCTCTATTTTCATTCCTTTATATTTTCCCGCAAGTTCATTCATTGTTCCATCTTCATTTATACATATCTCTACTGGCAAAGAATATTTCATCGCCCATTCCAAATCATCTTTATCTCCTATTGTGCAAATCATAACTATGCCTGTTCCAAAATTTGGATCAACCACTGGGTCTTCAACAACCTTCACTTTTTTTCCATATATTGGCACCACTACTTCCTTTCCCAACAAATATGATTTTCTTTCATCAGCGGGATTTAAAGCAACAATCTGGCAAGTTGAAAGCATTTCTGGGCGTGTTGTCGCTATCTCTATATAGCTACCTCTTTCATCCTTTTTTATTCCTTTCCCTTCGCATTCTTCCGCCAGGTAGAATTTTATTGTATTCAATAATGTTTTTCTTTCAACATGCTCTATTTCCGCATCTGCCATCGCGGTCATGCATCTAGGACACCAATTCACAGGAAATTTTCCTCTGTAAATATATCCTTTTTTATAAAGCCTTATAAATGAGATTTGAGTTAGCCTCCTAAAATATTCAGCATCTGTTCTGTAATAAATGCTCTCATCCATTGAATGACCTAGAATCATAAATTGGCGGGTCATTTCATTTATGTTTTCATCAGCAAATTTTTTGCAAAGCTCAATAAATTTATGCCTCTCTATATTCTTCCTAGTTATTCCATACTTCCTCTCAACTCTTTCTTCTATTGGTATTCCATTTACATCAAAACACAAAGGGAAAAATACATTATATCCCCTCATCCTTTTATATCTTGCAACGAAATCTATATGGGTGTAATGGACCGCATGTCCTATATGCAGTGCACCAGATGCATATCTTGGTGGGTTATCTATTGAATATACTGGTTTTTTTCCTGGCTGGAATTTGTATATCTTCATTTCCTGCCATTTCCTCTGCCATTTAGCTTCTATTTCAAATGGATTGTATGCACTCATTTTCCATGAAGTATTTTTGTGCTTATAAATTTGTTGTGTTTTTTAACATTTGCATAATTATTTTAATATGAAAATATTTTCTTGATTGGATGATTGATAAAGAAAAGTTTGATGAATGGTATAATGAAATAGTTGAAAAAGCGGAGCTATGCGATAAAAGATATCCTGTAAAAGGAATGAATATATGGAAGCCCTATGGATGGAAAATAATGCAAAATATAGATAAAATTATAAGGGAGGAGATGGAAAAGACAGGACATCAAGAAGTTTATTTCCCTCTTTTAATTCCAGAGAGTCTTTTCAAAAAAGAAGAAGAGCACATAAAGGGCTTTTCATCTGAAGTATATTGGGTTACTCATGCGGGTGATAATGAGCTTGAAGAAAAATTGCTTCTCCGCCCAACTTCAGAGACTGCCTTATATTCCATCTTTTCATTATGGATTCGCTCACATGCGGATTTACCCCTTAAAACTTTTCAGATTGTAAATACATTTAGATATGAAACAAAGATGACAAAAGCATTTATAAGGGTTAGGGAAATCCATTTTTTTGAAGCCCACACATGCCACGAAAATTTTGAGGACGCAGAGAAACAGATAAAAGAAGACTTGCAAATTGCCAAATCATTTTTCTCCGCCCTCTGCATGCCTTTCATTGCCAGCAGGCGCCCGGACTGGGATAAGTTTGCGGGCGCATATTATTCAATTGGCTTAGATATTCTCATGCCATCTATGAAAAGTCTGCAAGTAGGTTCGATTCATCAATATAAGGAGAATTTTTCTCGCCCCTTTGAGATAAAGTATGAAGGATTGGATGGGAAGCATTATTACTGCCACCAGACAACTTATGGGATGTCTGAAAGAGTTTTAGGGGCAATTGTGGGTATGCATGGAGATGAAAGAGGTATAAAGTTGCCATCTTCAATAGCTCCTATACAGGTTGTAATCATACCAATATTCTTTAAAGGATGGAAAGAAAAAATAATTGAAGAATGCAATTTCTTGAATGAAAAACTTAAGGAAAATGGAATAAGAAGTTTTATAGATGCAAGAGAAGATAAGACACCCGGAAGCAAGTTTTTTGACTGGGAGCTAAAAGGTGTGCCTCTTAGGGTTGAGATAGGGCCGAGAGATATTGAAAATAATTCTTTAACTATTGTTTCGAGAGATGGAATTAAAAAAATAATTGGAAAAGATAATATAGTAGATAGAATAAAGCAGGAGTTAAAAGAATATGATGAGAGACTTTATAAAAATGCAGAAAAAATTTTAAAAGAAAATATACATAGAATAACCAGAGAAGAGGAGATCAAGGAAGGTATTTTGGAAATCCCCTGGTGTGGAAAAGAGGAATGTGGAAAAAAAGCGGAAGAAAAGTTTGCAATGAAAAGTCTCGGTGTGCCAGTTGATGAGGAAGAATGCAATGAATACTGTTTTATCTGTGGAGAAAAAGGAGTTAGTTGGCTCCGTATTTCAAAAAATTATTGATAACCTTTTTTATTTTTTTTATTGTGCCAGATGTGTAGATAGTTTTGCAATCAATAGAATTTAAAAAATTTATAACCTCTTCCTTCTCAATATGGGAGCATTTAACCGCTCCATATTTTCCATCATAAAATACCAGTTTCAATTTATTTTTGTATTTTTTGAGCAACCCTATTTTTTCAGAGTTAGCGGTAAATAGGATATATCTATGCCTTCCAGTTTTATCTTTTACAACCATCAGATTTCTCCGAATTCTTCCTGCAAATCAATGAACAACTCTCTTAACAAATCCTCGAAGATTGTATTTCTGTATTCTTTTGTTCCCCCCTGCATGGTCGCTTTTGCTATGAACTCTCTCCCTTCCTTCAGTATTTCAATTCTGCATAAACTTTCTTCTACCGTTACCATCTTCCCACTGTATATATAACTTTTATATATTTTTTTTCATTTTAGGTGCTGTAAAAATTTTCATTTATCGAATCAAATTAAGCGAAGATATTTATATTAAGTGGATATAAAATTTTATGAAAATTCAGATTGATGGATGGAAGAGCGGTTTAACATTTTCATCCGCGCATTTCTTGCCAGATTATTCAAATTGCTCCCGCCTCCATGGGCACACCTATGGGATAAGTGTGGTGATAGAAGGAGAAATGACAGAAGGAATAATAGTTGATTTTAGAATCGTGAAAGAAAAAATAAGAGAAATCATAAGCAAGATAGACCATAAAGTTATAATTTCCACAGAAGGAAAATTGGAAATAAAAAAAGGAGAGGAAATTGAAATAAAATATAAGAACAAGAGATATGTTTTCCCACCCGAGGATTGTGCCTTATTACCTATCTTTTCCTCATCGGCGGAGAATTTGGCAACATATATACTGAAGGAATTTTTGAAATCAATAGAGCTAAAAAATATAAGTAAGATAGAGATCGGGGTTGATGAAGGATACGGGCAGGGGGCGTGGGCGAAATGGGAAAAGTAGTTTGCTTGCTTTCGGGAGGAGTTGATAGTGCGGTTGCATCAGCAATTGCAAAGAGCAGGGGATATGAGCTTTATACCCTAACTTTTGACTATGGGCAGAGGCATAAGAAAGAAATAAGATGTGCAGGAGAAATTGCAAAATGGCTTAATTCAAAGCATAAATTGATAAAGGCGGATTTAAGGCAAATTGGAGGAAGTGCCCTAACAGATAATATTGAAGTGCCGGAAGAGGCGGAAGGCATCCCACCAACTTATGTTCCAGCAAGAAATACAATATTCCTTTCCTATGCCCTTGCTTATGCAGAGTTAATTGATGCAAACTCTATTTTTATAGGAGCGAATGTTGTTGATTACTCTGGCTATCCAGATTGCAGGGAAGAGTATTTGAAGGCATTTCAAAATATGGCAAATCTTGCAACAAAAAGAGGAGTAGAGGGTAAAGGGATAAAAATAGAAGCTCCTATCTTATATTTAACAAAAGGAGAAATCATTAAAAAAGGATTGGAGCTTGGTGTGCCTTTTGAAAAAACATGGAGTTGTTATAGAGGGGGTAAAAAAGCATGTGGAAGATGTTCATCATGCAAGATAAGATTGAAAGGATTTAATGAAGCGGGAATTGAAGACCCTATTGAGTATGAAAGTAAATGAAATTTTCTATTCTATACAGGGAGAAGGAAAAGACGCTGGATTGCCAACAATATTTATTCGTCTAACCGGTTGTAATTTGAGGTGCAGGTGGTGCGATGCAAAATATGCATATTTTGAAGGAAAAGAAATGAGTGAAGAAGAGATAATAGAAAAAATTAAGGATTTTGGGAGCAAGAGGGTTTGCATAACAGGAGGAGAACCCCTTTTGCAGGAAGGAGTTTATGAGCTAATTGATAGATTAATTGAATCAGGATATGAAGTAAGTGTTGAGACCAATGGATCAATAAGCATAAGGAAGCTATCTGAAAAAAATGTTATAATAAAAATGGATTATAAGTTACCATCAAGTGGATTTAATAAATTTATGCTGGAAGATAACTTTAATTTTCTGAGAAGTAAAGATGAATTGAAATTTATAATAATGGACAGGGAAGATTATGAATTTGCAAAGAATATTATCAGAAATAAAAATATAGGATGTGAAATAATAATGCAACCTGTATGGAATAAATGCAAAAAACTGGCGGACTGGATTTTGGAAGATAAAATAAGAGTGCGCTTATCCCTTCAAATTCACAAGATAATATGGGGGAATAAGAGAGGTAAATAGTTTTATTTAATTCGTGCATATTTTATTGTGGATAAAGAGAAATTGATAAATAAACTCATAAAGGAAGGATATTTGAAAAGCAAGGAAGTTATTGAAGCAATGAGGGAAATACCTAGGGAAATTTTTGTTTTAGAGAAGGATAGGGAGGATGCATATGTAGATACACCCCTATACATTGGATATGGCCAGACAATATCCGCTCCTCATATGGTAGCAATGATATTAGAAAATCTAGAAATAAAGGAGGATAGCAAAATACTTGAAATAGGAACTGGCACTGGTTACAATGCAGCGGTTGCCTCAAGAATAGCAAGAAAAGGAATTGTATATACTGTTGAAAGAATAAAAGAGCTGGCTGAAACAGCAAAGGAAAACTTCAAAAAAATTGGCCTGGAAAATATAAAAGTATTCTGCCAGGATGGCTCACTTGGCCTGCCAGAGCATGCGCCTTACACACATATATATGCGACATGCTCCGCTCCTTCAATAAGGCGGGAGCTAATTGACCAGCTGGCCAGAGGAGGGAGGATGATAATCCCGGTTGGAAGAATTTACGGGGAACTATGGCTTGTTGAGAAAAATGATAAAATTGTTAAGAAAAGCTTGGGAGGATGTGCCTTTGTTTCAATGATTGGAAAAGGAGGGTATGATGAGGATTAGGGCATCGCCAGCAACAGCGGATTTTTTAGGATTGAAAAAATTGAGGATTGATGCTCCACAAAAAACTCTTTATTTTTTGATGGATGGAATCTGTGAGGGAAATTGCTCTTATTGCGGGCAAAAAAATGGCAAGCTGGGGAGAATGTACTGGGAGAGTTATGGTTTTAATTATTTAAAAGAAAAGATGGAGAAAAAAGCGAAAAAAGCGAAAAGAATATGCATTCAGACAATATATGGGGAAAAATACTGGAAAGATTTGCTTTGCATATTAAAAGAATTCAGTAAATATGAAGCGCCAACTTCAGTTTCAATCAATGCGATTGGGGAAGAGAAAATGCTTGTTTTGAAAGAAAATGGGGTTGAAAGGGTTGGTATAGGACTTGACTGCTTTACTGAAGAAATTTTTAATAAATTTAAAAAAAATGTGCCATCCTGGAAAGAATATTTATTTTCGTTAAGAAATGCAAAAAGAATATTTGGAAATGCAACCTGTCATCTTATTGTTGGATTGGGAGAAAATGATAAAGAAGTTATTGATTTGTTTAAAAAATTGTCAGAAATGAAAATAAAAATTGCTTTATTCCCTTATTCAAAAGGAAATGAAACTGTTGTGAGTTTGGAAAGATACAGGGCTATTCAACTTTCTATTTTTGCTATAGAAAAAAACAAAGGAAAAATTTATTTTAATGGAGAAAAAATATCATCAATTGAGCTATGCTCTTTTCCAAAAAATGCTTTCTCCACGCTTGGTTGCCCAGATTGCAATAGACCTTTTTACAATGATAGAGTTAAAAAAATATATAATTATCCTTATAAAATAAGTGAAAAGGAATTAGTTAAATGTATAGAAGAGGCGGAAAAATATGCCAGAATATATATTGCTGATAAATAGCGAGGATAGCTTGCTTGTTGAAAAAGGAAAAGTAAATCAAACAAAATACGGGAAAATAGATGCAAGGAATATAAAGGAAGGAGATATTGTGATAGCTTCTAAATCCAGATTCATTGCAATAAAACCGAATGTGATTGATTTGTTGAATAGGTGCAAGAGGGGCTCACAGGTTGTTTTGCCAAAAGATGCTTCCCAGATTTTATCAATAACTGGCTTATCTTATGGTTGGAGATGCTTGGATAGTGGCGCTGGCTCGGGTTTCCTTGCAATTTTTCTAGGAAACATAGTTGGGAAGAAGGGGAGAGTTTATACTTACGAAAAAAGGAAAGAATTTTACGAAATTGCTAAAAAAAATATTGAAATATGTGGGTTGGAGAAAATAGTTAAGATAAAAAATGAAGATGTTAAAAATTTCAGAGAAAGAAACCTGGATTTAATTACTCTTGATATGAAAAACTCGCATGAAATTGTAACAAAGGCAAAAAAAGCACTGAAGTCAGGGGGATGGCTTGTCGTGTATTCTCCTCACGTAGAAGGCCAGATTGCATGTTTAGATGAAATGAGAAAAAATGGATTCCATATATATGCAACAATAGAGAATATACAGAGAAAATGGAAAAGTATAGGTGGCTATACCCATCCGGAGCCAAGTGGTATTTTGCATACAGGTTTTATGACTTTCGGGAGGAAAACAATGGATTAGTTTATCCTAATTTATCATATCCTATAAAAAGAATTGATGAGCCAACAAAAATATGAGTGTCTTCTCTTAATTTCCATCCTATTTTTATATGCAGGCCAACAAAACCGAGCATAATTCCAAACTGGTTTCCGATCATTAAACCATAATCATCAATGCTCTTTCCTTTCCATACATAGTTTGCTCCAAACTTTGTAATTGTAATTCCTTTTGAATAATGGAATAAAATCGGTCTGAGCATTAATCTAAGAAAACTTCTTTCCTTGGAAAATGGAATAAATACTTTCCCTCCTCCACAACTTATTATATAATTTGAAAAACCAGAATCGTGCTTTATTCGGAGCGGGCTTAAGTCACCTTCCTCAATCCTTTTTGCATCTTCATAAGAAATTTTAATTTCCTTAACTTTTTCATTTACCGCATTAAAAATTTCAACATCAACACTATTTTCTGCAAGGCTAACTGGTAAGACAAACAAAGCAAGCGTTAAAATCGCCACAAACTTTTTCATGTTTTTATAACTTAATTGTTTATAAATCTTTTCAAAATTAATTTTGAAAAAATATTATAAATGCCTATTTATTGGGTAATATATGGAAAGATGGGAAGAATGGGCAATATTTTCATCTATGGTATCGGTTGCAATTTTTATTTTCCTGAATATAATAAATTATATACTCTTACTTTTTGGTTATCCAAATCTTGGAATATTTTTTCCAATAAAAACCATTATAATAATAGGGATAGGATGGTGGTTTATGATAACCGCCATAACGATATATTATGAAAGAAATAAGAAAAAAGGTGTAATATGGTATTTGCTATCAATTCTTTCAGTATCCGCTCTCATGGCATCGATCTATTGGGCATTTTTTGTTAAAAGAATTTACTCCATCAACAGCATAAACGAGCTAACCGGGGCGGGAATGGTGAGTGTATTTGTATATGGTTCAATATCCCTTTTAATAGGAATAAGCTCACTGATTTATTACACTTTTTCAGAGGCAAGGAGCTGGAAATATTTTTCTTACAGACTCAGGCTATTTAGATAATATTTCTTTTCTTGTCAGCATTTCAAATGGAAGATATTTTTTATAAAGGAGAGCAAAGATTGAGAAGGATAAAGCAAATGAGAGCATTGAAACAAAACTATAGTTAGGAAAAACAATAATGATGACCCATATTAAAACTCCTATCAAAAATGAAATTATAAAATATTTCAATTTCTCCTTCCTCCTTATCCCAAGGGCTATTATTATACCTGTGTCGCAATTATATATTATAACAGATATGACAAGAATTATGAAAAAAATTGAATCAATACCTATAACAAATTCAATAACAAAAAATGTGGCAAATATAGATGAAAAACCCAGCCCGAAGGCGGCGCCATAAATAGTTATTGCTTTATCATAGAATCTTTTAAGATTAATAACCACAAATTTCGAAAGCTGTTCAACAAGAGAAAATAAAAAAGAATAAATTAGCAGATTCAATCTAAATTCTTCAAAAATTGTAAATCTTTCAAGAAGATATAGGAATATACCAAAAATAAAACCGCTTATGAACAAAATGAAAATATTTTTTTCCTTGAATTTTCCTTCGTAATTTCTTACTATCAAATACAGGATAAAAATGGATGGGAATAATCCTAAAGGAAAAAGAAGAGTGGATATATTCATGGAAAATCCTTCTTTTCTTTTCTAATTGTCCATTCTTCAATTATCTTTATCAATTTTTCTTTTCGACTTTTATCCCATTCTGGATGAATCTCTATGTAACCATCATCAATTGCTTCTTCAAAAATTTTTCTTCCTTTGTCATTCCTTATAATAACACTTGTATATCCTTTTTCCGAGCCTATTCCTCCCAAAGATATATCGCCGTATATATTTGAAAAAGAAATCTTGCATTTTAGACAAGATTTTCTTGCCACTTCTTTTAATGATTTCAGAGATATTTCCTTTACATTTCCATTTTTGAATTCAACCATCATCTTTTCCTTGATATTTATTTTTTCAATGTCACTTAATCTCCCAACAATCTCTTCAAATTTTCTTATTGAAATTGCATCAAATGAAAAATTTTCTATGCAGAAAAGACCAACTATAAAATTTACCGCTCCAGATGGAAGAATATTTACCGCCTGCATCTTTCTTATACTTTTTGTCTGGCAAGGTGTGCCGGTCATTGCTATACTTTCTATCCCTCCATACCCAACTTCCTTTAGCTCCGGTAAAAGAGAAGTATAGGTGCTAAAATATTTAATTTCTTCAATACTCGGAACCGTTGAAATAACGGATCCAGCGCAAGAAACTACCTCACTATATGAAGACGCAAGAAATGGTATGCTCTTCCCTCCTCTCATTTTCTTAACCGCTAAAACCGCATCAACAATTCCTGCATCTAGCAAATAGTTGAGCAGAGAAGTTGCCACTCCTCCATCACAGCATTTTTTCAGTATATTTTCATCTGTGGAGCGAGATGAATAAACATCTATTATTTTTCCTACACCTTCACCATATTTCTTGGCAAGATCTTCATCAAGTTCTCCTGTAAACGGGCAAATCATATAGCATATTCCACATTTTAAGCAGTTTTCTTCATTTATATACCCGGGCAAACCATCTTTTAATCCAATAGCAACCAGCCTATTAGCCCTGCAAAAGGATGTGCAACCCCCGCATAGCGCACAAAGTCCCTTATCAATAACCTCTTCTTTTAGATCATTGAAAGAAATTTCCTTCATATTTTGTATTAAAAATAGTTATAAATTTATTTCTAATGCCTAAAGTCTTTCAATTTTATCTAAGAACCAGTTTATTATTGTAATGCAATGACTGCTGAGATATGATTTTTCTCCTATTGAAACATCTATTGCTCCATATTTATGCAGGATTTCTTTCTCTTCTTCGCTCAACCCTTTATTATCACCTAAGAAAAATAATGTTTTTTCTCCAAACTTTATATTTTCAATATTTTCTCCTTTTTCATCCATAAGATAATATTCCTTATCCCTATTTTCTTCAACAAATTTTTTAAAGTCTTTTTTGCTGGCAAATATTCCAGGTGTTGTTTCTTTTTCTTCATCAGATGCTTTCTCTATCGCTTTTATTATAAAAATTGCTATATTTCTTTCATCCGGACTTACTTTACGCATTTTTTCTCCTTCAAATCTTATATAGATGGGGGGATTTGGTTCTCCATGAAGTATTGTATGGAAAAAAACATTCCTCCTTATATCATTTGAAAGCCAGAAAGCGGAATTAATACATCTTGCAACTATATCAATTCTGCCAGCTGAAGGTAAATCCCTCAAATTTATGTTCGGCTTTGTTACTGCATTTGATTTCAGATAGAAATGCCTATAAATAGTCATCTTTATTTATTTTCATTGGCAAATCAGGCTTTTTGAAATCTTCCTTATCTTTATCATATGGAACGGTCAAATCAAATCCGATTTTTGTTGTTTCTCTTGTAATTGGATTTGCAGAGGGATCAAGTGAAGATCCCTTCTCATATTTTATTATCATATCCTTATTTCCTTGAAAACGTGTCGCCATCGCCCACTCTATCTGACTCCAATCATGAACATCAATATCATCATCTACGATAAAAACATGCTTCATCGATTTGTGCCCTCTGAAAGCTGCTTCAATCGCCTTCTTCCCGTCCTCCTCGCTCCTTTTCCTTATACTCACCACCCCGTGAAGCCAAGAGCATCCGCCAGGCGTAATATAGACATCGACAACATCACAAACCTTTGACACTTCTTTGAATATAGTCGGCTCCTTCGGCAGGCCCATCAAAACCTTGTGCTCCAGCCCGCCGGGCAGAAGGGCGTGGTATAGCGCATTTTCCTTTGCATATATTTTCTTTATTTTTGCAACTCTTTCCTTTCTAACTATGTCAAATGTTTCTGTTAAATCAAGGAAAGGTCCTTCGTCATGCATCTCACCCGTTAGCTCCGCAATCATAATTATCTCCGCCTCTGGAACAAGGTGGTGATCAACTTCTATCAGATTTGTTGGGTATAATGAATTTGCTATCTCTAGCTCATTTACATCTGGAGCCATTGAAATTGCGGAAGAAATAGAGACAGATGCTGGGTTTCCAATGCAAATTGCAAATTCTTTGAGTCCTCTCTCGATGTATAGGTTAAAATCCCTTGGTAAAATTCTCATCACGACTTTATTGCTATCAATAACCATCATTCTATGATATGATGCATTGATGCCATATTCTTTATCAGAAGCAATAACTACTCCAGATGAAATATATTTTCCCCCATCTTGGGGATAGTGCTTTAATATTGGCAAATCATCTAAACTTTTTATGCTTCTGTAACTCTCCGCTTTTTTAATTTCTAATTTTTTTGGATTTTCCATAGCAAAAATTATTTTTTTGAGCAGATCTTTTTCATCTATTCCAAGAGATTCAGCAAGCAATTTCCTTGTACTAAATACATTTCCAACAACTTTCATATCATATCCACTAACATTTTCAAATAAAATTGGCTTTCCATCAAATACCCTCATTAAGGAAGATATCTCATATTCAGTGCTAACTTCTTTCCTTATTTTTAAAATTTTATTCTCCTTTTCAAGTTTTTCTATAAATTCCCTGAACTTCATAATAGTATATATGTCTGTTTTTAATCTTTATTGCTTTCAAGAGGATGGAAAGAAAATATTTTTGGATGAAGTTTCTAATGAGAATGAGGCCACAGGAAAGGAAGAGAAAAAAAAAGATTTTTCCTCAAGAAATGAAAAATTTAAGGCCATGGAAATAGCTTTTTATGGAGAAATCCCAAATTTTTAAGCTTAAGAAAGATGAAAATGTTGGATAAGCTTTACCGCTATCTTGGCCTCTTCTTAATCGAGCTTTAATGACAAAACTTTTATAATATTCATATTTCTAAATTTCATGGATTGGGGAATTAAAAACAGGCTATCAAGAATAATAAAGAAAGATAATAGAACAGTTATGCTTGCTGTTGACCATGGGTATTTTATGGGTCCTACTACTGGCTTGGAAAATCTTGGAAAAACAGTTATTCCATTGCTTGATTATACCGATAGCTTAATGCTTACAAGAGGTGCTTTGAGGAGATATATTCCTCCAGAAATTGATATCCCTATTGTTCTTCGCATTTCTGGTGGAACAACCATATTGAATAAAAATTTACTACATGAAGGAATAATAACTTCAATTAAGGATGCAATAAGATTAAATGTTGCGGGGGTCGCTTTTTCAATTCTTGTTGGAGCGGAATTTGAAAGAGACACACTTCTTGCCTTCGCAAAAGTGATTGATGAGGCGGAAGATTATGGAATTCCTGTTGTTGCGGTGACTGCTGTTGGGAGGGAAATGGGTAAAGATGCAAAATACCTCAGCCTTGCTTCAAGGATAGCTGCTGAATTTGGTGCCCATATTGTTAAGACATATTATTGCGAGAATTTTGAAAAAGTTGTTGAAACATGCCCGGTGCCAGTAGTTATTGCGGGCGGGAAAAAGATTCCAGAAAAAGATGCTCTGGAAATGACCTATAATGCAATCCAGGCGGGGGCGGCGGGCGTTGATATGGGGAGAAATATTTTCCAATCAACAAATCCCGTGGGGATGATAAAGGCGGTGAGAGCAATTGTTCATGAGAATGCAACTGCAAAGGAAGCTTATGAGATATTTGAAAAAGGTTAGGTGTTTTTGATGCGAGTCGGGATGTATTATTGCAATAAGGATGTGAGAGTAGAAGAGATGTCTGTTCCAAAGATAAGTGAGAGGGAAATTCTTGTGAAAGTAAAGGCGAGCGGTATATGTGGAAGCGATGTAATGGAATGGTATAGGATAAAAAAAGCCCCGAGGGTTTTAGGGCATGAAATAACTGGAGATATTGTAGAAGTTGGAAAGGATGTAAAAAATTTTAAGGTAGGAGATAGGATATTTGTTTCACATCATGTTCCATGCAACAACTGCAGATATTGTCTTCAAGGAGAGCACATTCTCTGTTATACGCTTCGTTCAACAAATTTTGATCCCGGAGGATTTGCGGAATATATAAGAGTTCCTGAAATAAATGTTGATAGAGGGGTTTTTATTCTTCCAGATGAAATTTCTTATGATGAAGGAGTATTTATTGAGCCGTTAGCTTGTGTAATAAGAGGATTTAGGATAGCGGATATAAGGGCGAATCAGACAGTGCTGATAATAGGGAGCGGAATAACCGGATTGCTACAGGTAAAGCTTGCAAAAGCATGGGGGGCAAAGAAAATAATAGCAGTTGATATAAATGATTTCAGACTTAAAAAAGCAGAAGAATTTGGAGCGGATTTAACTTTTAAAGCGGATGAAAATATAGAGAAAAAAATAAGAGAATTTAATGATGGGTGGCTTGCGGATAGAGTTATTTTATCAACTGGAGCAACAAGTGCTTTTTATCAGGCTCTGAGATGTGTTGAAAAAGGAGGGGTGCTATTGCTTTTTGCTCCTTTAAGTCCAGACAAGGAATTGCCAATCAACATATTTGATATATGGAATAGAGGAATAAAAATAGTTTCTTCATATGCAGGAGCCCCCGCAGATATATATGAAGCAATAGAAATTTTAAAAAACAAGAAAATAGAAGTAAATGATATGATAACTCACAGGCTAAGTTTAGATGAAATCCAGAAAGGATTTGACTTGGTTGCGGAAGCAAAGGAATCAATTAAAGTTATAATTTATCCATAAATTTCAGCAAAATGATTTTTAAAATTTGGGCAAATTAGTTGGATAAAATGAAAATAGCACCGCCCTAAGATTAGGACAATGTATAAAGATAAGAAAGCATAGAAAGCATGACTCTATTCTTCATTTCTAACCTTCAGTATCTCCTGAATGATTCTGACTCAAAATTTTATTAAGGTATATAATCTGTTTGACCAAATTTCAAGAGTTATACCTGCTTTCATAGCTCTGCTCTCATCTCCTCTTAAGTTATATATTACTCTTCTAAGGAAAGGATTTGCAGAGATAAAAGATTTAAACTTGCACCTAAAGAAACACCACTTATTAATGGAACTGTTGCAGGATTTATGAACAATGCAGGATGTTACAGCAGAGGCAACAGAATTACCTGTATCATATACAACATAGCATTGAAATGATCCAAAGATGACTGAGACCCTTTTATTACAAAGGTAGTCAACTCTGGGTTTATGAGTGAATTTGTTATGTTAGCTTTTGGCATATTCACAATATCTATTTAAGAAAGGTATTGGAAGGGAAGATGAAATTTTTGGAGAAGTTATAAAGAAACTACCAGATTGCTATATGATAGTTGGGACATCAATCGATGCTATAAGGCGATCAGAAATTATCAGTTTTTTGATTAGATTATTTAATTATGTAGTAAATATAGGCATATCGACAGATTTAAACATGCACATCTGTACAACTCATGGTATGAAAGAAACAAGCAAATTATTCATGAAATCAACAATAAAACTGCGGTACCAGAATTGCTAAGAGTATTAGATAGTCTGAGGGATTTTTAAATGAGAAAACAATGATTCAAGAATTCTCTACTATCCAATATCCTTTAAAAGACACAAACGGGATATTCATAGAGTAATGCCAGGTATTATGGGAAACTCTATAATAATTCCTTGTGTATTAGGAAAAAGTGAAGTTTCGATTCCCACGATCGTGGAAGTAATTAATTAAAAATTTAGAATTTTTTAACAAAATACAGCCAGAATTTGGAATAATTTCAACATTTGTTATTTATATTAGAAACTCTTGATTACAAAATAAATATACTCAAGAAAAGACTTTAAACTATTTTAAAGAAAAACCTTTCGTAATGTTTTTTAGTCCAGGAGAAGGTAACTATTCGCCTTCCAATATTATAACTTATGCAAATATGTCCTTTAATACAGTTGTATTTGGACATGATCGAAAAATAGCTATTTGAGTTTGCAACGGAACGTATTTTTTCCAACTATGTGATTTTGGAAACGCATTTTATAATCATTAAATAAAAAAATTATCATTTTCAAACGATTCAACAATTGTAGATGCTGCTAAATCCCTTAAGATAATGCTAAATGAATACCTCCACCTACGGCATAATCTATAACTGCAGCATCTCCAACTAAGAGTATGTTAAGGTAAGAGAAAGACCAATCATCCTCTGCTACGGGTATGGAATAACTATAACAATGCTGTGGATTCACATAAATATTTCTAGTTTGGAGTTCGCGAGCAAAATCTTTTTAGATCCGCTCTTTGTCAGGTATGATAAATACGTAAATCTCCTATACCGTGGTTCATAAAGAGTTGGTTTTCATAAAAACATGGAAAATGCCATATGGAGAAAAATCTATAGTGACGGAATTTTTAAAAAAATTCATGATCGTAATTTGGATTCATTGGAGAAAATATCTCGATAGTAGGTGCGAGGCTTGGGCTTTTAAGAGATTTTATACTTCTTCGTACTTTGCTTGAAGCAATCTACACCAAACAAAACATGTAATTTATATTTTTTTTCGAGTTGTCTTCACTAAAGAAAATGGTATTTATAAATTGGAAAGGGGTATTTACAAATTAGATTTAAAAGATAGAAAGATACTTTACTACTTGGATTTGAATGCTCGAGAATCTTTAACTAAGATTGGAAAAATGATTGGTCTTAAAAGGGATGTAGTTGCTTACTGAATAAAAAATCTGATAGAAAATGGAGTAATTGTAAATTTCTTTACAGAGATAGATAACTTTAGATTAGGTTACAATGTATTTAGAATATACATAAACTTTCAATATGTTACAACTGAGATAAAAGAGGAGATCATAAATTACTTTGCCAGGGATGTAATATCTATTTATACCAAAGCACATGTTTATAAAAAATCTTACCTGTTACCTGAAGATTATATAAAGGATATAGAAACTGAAAGAGAGATATTTACTATGAACTGTGGTGGTAAAGCTGTTGAGATAGATGAATTAGATTATAAACTTTTAAATGAATTAGCAGTAAATGCCAGGTTTCCTCTAATTGAATTAGTTGATAAACTAGGTTGCTCATCGAAGACAGTAAATTATAGAGTAAATAATCTCATTAAACAGAAGGTTATAAGAGCTTTTCGAGATCTACAGCATTATTCGGTTGGTATTAACTTCCATATCTAGAGCACATGAACCTGGCAATAGTTTGAGCAGATCTGCAACCTGAGTTTGTAGTTAAAGATATGAATGAATTAAATAGATACAATCAATCAAAAATTCTCAGGTGCAATAAATAGTCATGCATTCTGGATAACAGAAAAGATACATAAGATAAGATGTCTGCCTGAATTATTTATTTTAGAATTTAATTAATTTTTGAAATTAAAACCTTAATGGTTATATACAATAGATGCATTTAATGAGCTTGCAATTGCATAAATTATCTTCTCCATCTCCATCATCACCTACTTTGTTTAATATTATCATGCTATACTTTATCTTGCGTTGTCTGTAAACCTTTGCTGTTAAAATTACAAACTGATGAAACATTGCATAATTTTAACAAATTAACAGTTAAATCCTGAAGATAGTGCATCTTTTAAGATTGGAAAAAGAATAATGCAAATTTTTTTGATCTCGTTGGCATAATGACCCTTTTAGAAAGAAAAATTTCATTGACAAACAGTTCAATATTAGAAGTTTATGACAAAATAATATTTATTAATGCTCCCGTCGGGATTTGAACCCGAGTCTTCGGCTCGAAAGGCCGAAATGATTGTCCGGGCTACACTACGGGAGCATGTAGCCCCGGGCAGATTCGAACTGCCGTCGGCGGGTCCAAAGCCCGCCATGCTTGACCACTACACCACGGGGCTGAATTGCATGGTTTATATACAAACAAATATTTAACTTTTGATGATTGAGCCAGGTGATTTGGTTGAGATAAGGAAAGGAAATAATGTTTATAAAGGTATTGTTATGCCTCATCATTCCTTCAGCGGGAAAAATATAATGGTTATAAAACTCGAAAACGGTTACAATGTTGGAATAAATATTAAAAATTGCGAGATAAAGTTAATAGAGAAAAGTAGGGAGAAAGAAATTGAAAAAAAGGAAATTTTTTGCCGGGAAGAAAAGCCAGAAATTGCAATAATTGGGACAGGGGGAACAATAGCAAGCTATGTTGATTATGAAACTGGAGCGGTGCATCCCGCAACAACCGCTGAAGAAATCTCAATTAGCGTGCCTGAAATATTTGAAATATGCAATATAGAAGCAAAAATATTGTTTCAAAAATTCAGCGAAAATATAAAGCCAAGGGATTGGAGGAAAATAGCGAGAGAGGTTGCTAAATTTTTAAACTCGGGCAAGAAAGGAGTTATAGTTACACATGGAACTGATACAATGAGCTATACTTCAGCATCTCTTGCATTTATGCTAAAGAATTTAAATGGCCCGGTTGTTTTTACTGGCTCACAGCGCTCCTCTGATAGGCCAAGCAGTGATGCTTTCCTTAACCTGATTTCCTCTGCAAAAGTTTCAACTACTGATTTAGGAGAAGTGGTTGTTGTAATGCACAGAAATATATCTGGCGAAATAGCCATTCATAGAGCAACAAAGGTAAGAAAGATGCATTCTTCAAGAAGAGATGCTTTTATTTCAGTAAATTCAAGCCCGATAGGATATGTAAATGAAGAAGTGGTTTTTACCCAGCCCTATAATAAAAGAAAGGATGGAAAAGTTAAAGTTAAAGATAGGTTAAATGAAAATGTCTGCCTTATTTATTATTATCCTGGCTTAAGCAAAAAATATTTTGAAAAAATAGTGGATGGAAAAGATGGGGTTGTGATTGCGGGCACGGGCCTGGGGCACATAAGCGAGGAATTAATTCCCTCTATTAAGAAATTGACATCAAAAGGTATTCCTGTTGTTATAACAACTCAATGTCTCTGGGGGAGTGTGAATTTAAATGTCTATGCTACTGGTAGAAAATTGCTTAAAGCAGGGGTAATTGATGGAAAGGATATGCTCCCGGAGGTTGCCTATATAAAACTGATGTGGGTATTAAAAAATGAGAAAAATTTAGAGGAAGCAATGCAAAGAAATATTGCGGGAGAAATATCTGAAAAAAGATGCGTAAAGGATTTCTTGGGTAAATGATAAAATTTATATGCAAAATCATATTCAATTTGGGATGGTGATGAATGAGGAAGAAATAAGGAGAGAAAGGATAAGAAGCCTTATAACACCGGATGTTGTGGTTTGTAAGGACTGCAGGGAAAGGTACAAAGATGAAGTATCATGTTCAATATGTGGAAAAAATATGCTTGATCCGAATTATAAAGGGCTTGTTTATGAGTGCCCAGTCTGTGGGAAACTTTACTGTCAGGATTGTTGGGTTAAAATAGAAGAGAAAAGAATTCATTAGTTTTTAGCATGCCAGCGGAAGAATATGGAATAGATAAAATTAAAGTACTTGATGGCTTAGAAGCGGTCAGAAAAAGACCCGCAATGTATATTGGCTCTACTGATGAGAAGGGATTGCATCATTTAGTTGAGGAAGTTGTTGATAATTCTGTTGATGAAGCGATTGCTGGATATTGTAATAAAATAGAGATAGTAATTCATAAAGATGGTAGTATAAGTGTGGAAGATAATGGAAGAGGAATTCCAGCAGAAATACATGCGGAATATGGAGTGTCTGGAATAGAAGTGGTTATGACAAAGCTCCATGCGGGCGGGAAATTTGAGAGAGGGGCCTATAAGGTATCTGGCGGGTTGCATGGGGTTGGTGTAAGCGTTGTAAATGCTCTTTCTGAGTGGCTTGAAGTAGAAGTGAGAAGAAACGGAAAAATTTATAGGCAAAGATATATAAGAGGGAAGCCAGTTTCTCCTGTTGGAATTTTTGGAGAAGCTAACTCAACTGGAACAAAAGTTACTTTTTTGCCTGATAGGGAAATTTTTGGCAATTTAACATTTGATTATCATACAATAAGGAGAAGATTGCAGGAGATAGCATTTTTGAATAAAGGATTGAGAGTAGAGATTCTTGATGAGAGAGATGGTAAGAAAGATTTCTTCCAATATGAAGGAGGAATTTGTGAATTTATTGAATATTTAAACAAGAATAAGAACCCAATTCATCCAGTAATTTATTTCAGTAGTCAAAAGGAAAATGCGGAGATTGAAATAGCTTTTCAATATAATGATGGCTATACTGAAAATATTTTGACATTTGTAAATAATATAAATACAAAGGAAGGGGGAACGCATCTATCTGGTTTTAGATCCGCTCTTACAAGAGTTTTAAACGAGTATGGTAGGAAAAATTATTTCAAAAATGATGAGAGTTTTGATGGAGAGGATGTCAGGGAAGGTTTAACCGCTATAATATCATGTAAAATTGAAAATCCTCAATTTGAAGGGCAAACGAAAACAAAACTTGGAAATAGTGAAGTAAGGGGGCTTGTGGAAACAATGTTTTATGATAAATTGATGACATATCTGGAGGAGAATCCCGCAATTGCAAAAAAAATACTTGATAAAGTTTTGCAAGCAGCAATGGCAAGAGAAGCAGCGAGAAAAGCAAAAGAACTCGCAAGAAAGAAAAATTATATCGAATCTTCTCTTCCGGGTAAATTGGCGGATTGCGTTGAAGATGATCCAGATAAATGCGAACTTTTTATAGTAGAAGGCGAATCCGCTGGAGGGTCCGCAAAGCAGGGGCGTGATAGGAGATTTCAGGCGATTTTGCCTTTGAGGGGGAAAATACTTAATGTAGAGAAATCACCAGAGAAGTTGTTTAAAAATGAGGAGATAAATGCATTAATTTCTGCAATCGGCACTGGTATAGGAGAGGGATTTGACATAAGGAAGATAAATTACAAAAAAATAATCATAATGACAGATGCAGACGTAGATGGTGCGCATATAAGAACACTTCTTTTAACGTTTTTCTTCAGACGAATGCGAGAGCTAATTGAAAATGGCTATGTTTATATTGCTCAACCACCTCTATATAGAATAAAGAGGGGTAAAGAAGAATATTATGCATATAGTGAAGAAGAAATGAGGGGTATAGCGGGAGATGGAGCGATAATTCAACGTTATAAGGGCTTAGGAGAAATGAATCCTGAACAACTATGGGAAACAACAATGAACCCCGCTAAAAGAATACTGAAAAAAGTTGAAATAGAAGATGCAATAAAAGCAAATGAATTATTTACAATTTTAATGGGGAAAAATGTTGAAGAAAGAAGAGAATTTATAAAGAAGCATGCAAAGGAAGTGATGAACCTTGATATCTGATGAAAGAATTCTTATAAGAGCTATTGAAGAAGAAATGAAGACTTCTTATTTAGATTATTCAATGAGCGTAATAATAGGAAGAGCTCTTCCAGATGTAAGAGATGGGTTAAAACCAGTTCATAGGAGGATACTCTATGCAATGAATGAAATGGGAATAAGGCACAACAAGGCTCACAGAAAATCCGCAAGAATAGTCGGAGATGTTCTCGGGAAATATCATCCACACGGCGATCAGGCGGTTTATGATGCTTTAGTAAGAATGGCACAGCCATTTTCAATGAGATATCCTCTTGTAGATGGTCAAGGTAATTTTGGAAGCATTGATGGAGATGAGCCCGCAGCAATGAGATATACTGAAGCAAGGCTTTCAAAAATAAGTGAGGAAATACTTAAAGATATAGACAAGGATACGGTGACATGGAGGGATAATTTCGATGGCACCTTAAAAGAGCCAGATTTCCTACCATCTTTATTGCCAAATCTGCTTGTAAATGGATCAAGAGGAATTGCGGTTGGGATGGCAACTGAAATTCCCCCTCATAATTTAAATGAAGTTGTTGACGCTGTAATAGCAACAATTGATAATCCTGATATAACAATTCAAGAACTATTTAATTATATAAAAGGACCGGATTTTCCAACAGGAGGAATAATTTGCGGGAGAGGAGCAATATTAAATGCATATGAAAAGGGGCAGGGAGTAATAAAAGTAAGGGCAAAAACGAGGATTGAGGAAGATGCTATAATAGTAAATGAAATTCCTTATGGTGTAAATAAATCAAAATTGATTAAAGATATTGCAAATTTGGTTAAAAAAGGAAAAATAGAAGGAATTGCTGAATTGAGGGACGAATCTGATAGGAGTGGATTGAGAATATTTATAAGAGCTAAAAAGGGCATTGATCCAGAAATTGTGCTAAACCAGCTTTTCAAACACACACAGCTTGAAATCTCATATGGGATTCTGAATATTGCAATTGTAGATGGAACTCCAAAAATATTGAATTTAAAAGAAATGATTGTTGAGTATATAAAACACAGAAAAAATATAATAACAAGAAGATGCGAGTATGAACTAAAGAAGGCGATAGAGAGAAAACACATTCTTGAAGGGCTTGTTAAAGCACTTGAAAATATAGATATGGTAGTTGATATCATAAAGAAATCAAAAGATAGTAAAGAAGCAATGGAAAATTTGATAAAATCCTTCAATTTTTCTCAAGCACAGGCAAAGGAAATTATATCAATGCCATTGTCAAAGCTAACTTCTTTTGAAACAGATGAAATAAGGAAAGAAAAAATTGAAAAAGAAAATGAAATAGAAAAACTCAATAGAATTTTAGGAGATAAAAATGAGATTTATAAAATAATAAAGGAGGAGTTGATTTATCTAAAAAGCACATATGGAGATGAAAGGAGAACTGAAATAGTGGAAGAGATAAGCGAGTTTGATAGGGAAGATTTTATCCCAGAAGAGAATATCATTATAATTTTAACCGATAAGGGCTATATAAAGAGAGTAAAACTTGAAGAATATAAAAGCCAGAGAAGAGGTGGAAAAGGAATTTTAGGAATGAAAGTAAAGGATGAAGATGAGGTTTATAGAACAATTGTTTCATCCACACATGATGTATTACTTTTCTTTTCATCAGACGGAAAGATATATAAAAAGAAGGCTTATGAAATTCCACAGGGAGATAGATATTCTAAAGGAAGGGCAATAATAAATTTACTTGGGTCAAGAGAGATAAAGGAAATTTTGCCAGTAAAAAATTTTGATGACTATCTTATTTTTGCAACAAAAAAGGGTATGGTAAAGAAAACATCTCTTAAAAACTTTATAAATATAAGGAGGAATGGAATAATTGCAATAAAACTCGATAAAGGAGATGAAATTATAGGTGTTAAAATCTTAAAGGAAAATGATAAAATAGTTTTATCTACAAGAAATGGATATGCATGTGTTTTTAATGAAAAAGATGTTAGGGCAATGGGAAGAAATGCGAGAGGGGTTAGAGGAATAAAGTTGAGAGGCGATGATGAAGTGGTATCTCTTGAAATAGGAAAGGATGATTTACTCACAGTAACTGAAAAAGGATATGGAAAAAGAACAAGTATAGATGAATATAGATTGACAAAAAGAGGAGCTAAAGGAGTGATCACAATAAAAATTAGTGAAAAGAATGGTAAGGTAGTGGGTGTTTTGTCGGTTAGGGAAGGAGATGAAATTTTAATATCCACATCACAGGGAATGATTGAAAGAATAAAAGTCTCTGATGTAAGGAAGCAAGGAAGAAATACAATAGGAGTTAGGTTGATAAAACTCTCTGAAGAAGATAGAATAAAAAGCGTGACAAAAATAAGCTTTTAATGGGCCGGTGGATCAGAGGAAGATCGCCTGCTTCGCAAGCAGGAGGTCGCGGGTTCGAAATGCAAACGAAAATCCCGCCCGGTCCATTATTCTTTAAATCTCTCCCATTCGCTTATCAGGCATCCGCAATATTTTTGGGTATATAGTGCATAGAGTTTTGTAATTGCTCTAGATTGGCTAACTCCTTCTCTAAAATCCTCATAATAAAAATCAATTTCATATTTTTTGCCGATTTCCTCACCTATTCTCTTTATTTCGCTGTGATATTGGTTATGGGAAGAAAGCAGTGTCGTTGAAAAAGCATCAAAGTAATTATCTTTCGCATATTTTGCGGTTTTATTAAGCCTGTATTCATAGCAATAAATGCATCTGTTGGGCCTTTCAAAATTTTTCATCTGCCTTAAATAATCTATAAAATCATATTTTTCATAAATTATTTTAACATCCTCAATTTTTGAATATTTAATCAAAGTATCCTTCCTTGCTTTATATTCCATATAAGGATGTATATTTGGATTATACCAATAACCAACAACTTCATATCCTTCATCATTCAATTTTTTATGAGGGTATACAAAACATGGCGCACAGCATACATGCATTAGAATTTTCATAAAGTTAAAACATTCTAAAAATTTAATTTTACCCATTAATTTATTTTGCTTTTTGCCTTTTATGGGCCCGCCGAGATTCTCAAGCAACCCGCAATGGGAGTTGCAATTTGAACTCGGGTCTATGGCTCCCGAAGCCACAAGGATAAGCCAAACTACCCTACGGGCCCATTTTGAAAAAATTTACTAATTTTTAAATTTTAAGATAATCTATTTTCCTCTAATAAGGCATTTTCGCTCCATGGTTTAAACAAGCTAAATATTGTAACTTCTATTGATGAAAATGAATTTAAGCCCGCATAATCATAAGCTATTACGGTTAAATTTTTACTTCCAATAGCTCCTCCCCATCTCCATTCATATGGTGGCTCAGTGTCATTATATTTTTCCTCCTCATTAACATAGAATTTTACCATGTTTATACCTATATTATCACTCGCACTCGCCTCAACTGTTATCTTTCCAACTATTATTGTTTTTCTAAGTGTGGGCAAGATTTTTCTTCCAAATACATAGAATTTTCTTTCTTCAGGTGTAATTATGCTTATTGAAGGGGATGTTTTATCTATTTTTATTGTTACATTTTTTATTTCTTCGCTATTTCCAGCAACATCAGTTGAATAAAACTCAAGAAGATGAATTCCTTCGCTACTTATATTGAAAGTTCCATTATAAACAGTCCAGTTTCCTCCATCCAGCCTGTAAAATGTTTTATTTACACCACTTGTCGCATCAGTTACGTTGAATGTAACATTTACATCGCTTATATACCATCCATTCTCGCCAGATGTACCATTTAACACACATTCTGTTACTGGTGCAACTGTATCTATAGTTACATTGCATATATCTGTTGCATAAGAACCATTGTTATCAGTTACATTCAAAACAACAGTGAAATTTCCATCTATCGCATAAATATGTGTTAAAATTTTACCGCTTCCAGTTGAGCCATCTCCAAAATCCCAGTTATAGGCAGTAATATTTCCATCTGGATCATAACTTGCGGATGCATCAAAAGTAACATTTCTAACATTCAAAATCTGGTCAGGGCCCGCATTCGCGACGGGCGGGCGGTTCAAAATTACTATTGTTTTCTCTCTCGAAGAGCCATAAATGGTGCCACTTATATTCCAAAGAACAACAAGCTTTACAGTATAGTTTCCAGGTTTTTCATATATATGGGTAGGATTCTTTGTTGTTGCTCCATATCCGTCACCAAAATACCAGACTCTATCTATAATCTGGGATTGATTTTGAGATGTATCATTAAAATGCACAACTTCCCCGGAAGAAGGTGTGGCGGGATACCAATCAAAATCAACTATGGGATCTGAGGCAATCACTGGCATAGCCATGATGATAGCCAAACTCAATACAAGCAATTTCTTCATGTGTTTATATGCAGAAAGAGTTTTTAAGCATATCGGCTTTTAATAATAATGATTGTTTGTGGTAATATTTATAAAAATGGCATAAAAAATGCCTGCTTGATTATAGAAGATGGGAAAATAGTTGGAATAAAAAAATATATAAAAGGGAGTAAAATTGATTATGGTAATGCAATCATTTTTCCTTCCGCTATTGATATACATGTGCATTTCAGAGAACCAGGAAATGAAGAAAAGGAAGATTTTTTTACTGGCACAAGAGCTGCTTCCCTTGCTGGAGTAACCTGTGTTTTTGATATGCCAAATAACAAGCCTCCCGTATCTAATAAAAAAATTTTTGAGGAAAAGAAAAGAAGAGTGAGCAAAAAAGCTTGCATTGATTTTGCTCTATATGGGGGAATAAAAGAGAAAGTTGAGGAAATGGATTGTATAGCATATAAGTTATTTTTATCGAAGGATAATGAGCTTTTTTGTGAGAATGTGAAAAAAATTCTTATTGAAGTAAAGAAAAGAAATAAAATAGTTGCAATACATGCGGAGAGCGAAGAATGTATACAAAGAAAAAAATCAAGGAATCTGGTAGAACATGAAAAAAATAGGGGCTTGGAATGCGAGCTAAATGCAATAAAGAAAATAGTTGATTTAAATAAAAAAATAAAAGCTAAAGTACATATATGCCATGTCACATCAAAAAAATCAATAGAAATCATAAAAAGGAAGGCAAGTTTTGGAGTAACCCTTCACCACCTACTATTTTCTTTTGAAAATCTTTTTAAAAAAGAGGGTTTTGGAAAAGTAAATCCTCCTTTAAGGAATAAATTTGAAAGGGAAATGCTTTTTGAAGTATTCAAAAAAGGAGAGATTAAGATTTTTGAGTCAGACCACGCCCCTCACTTGGTGGGGGAGAAGGAAAATTTTGAAGATGCGCCATGCGGGATGCCAGGGGTGGATGCTTTTGTGCCAGTTCTTCTTTATTTTGCGAAAAATGGAATGATTGATTTCAAGATAATTGAAAATTCTTTTTGCAGAAATCCAGCAAAACTATTTGGCATAAAAAAAGGAGAGATTAAAGTTGGAAATGATGCGGATTTCATGGTTATAGACTTAAGAAAAGTTAAAAAGATTAAGCCATTATCAAAATGTGGATGGAGTCCATATGAGGGAATGAAATGCATCTATCCAATGCATGTATATCTTAGAGGAGAAAAGGTGGTTGATAGCTTTGAATTTGTTGGAGAAAAGGGAAAGGGCAGGATGATAAATGGATGAAATAATAAAATGGCTTATAGTTATTGGTGCATCTCTCTCACCTTTTTCGGAGTTAAGAGGAGCAATACCTCTTGCATTCTATTATAAGCTAAACTTATTTTTTGCAATCCCATTGATATTATTTGCAAATTTTCTTCCTTCCCCTTTAATAATTAAATTTCTTTATCCTGTTGAAAGATGGCTTAGAAAATGGAATTTTTGGAATAAATTTTTTGAAAAAATGTATAAATATACGAGAAGAAAAACTGAAAAAAGCATCGAAAGATGGGAAACACTCGCCCTGATAATATTTGTAGCGATTCCCTTGCCTTTTACTGGAGCATGGACAGGAAGCTTAGCATCCTATCTTTTTGGCTTAAATTTCAGAAAATCATTGATATGCATATTTACAGGGATATGCATTGCTTGCATGATAGTTACATTACTTACATTTGCGGGAGTAAAAATTTTTGGATAATCAAAATTTCAAACTTCTTCAAATCTATCTTTAAGTTTTTCCATAATCTTTGGGAAAGTTGTATATTCCATTTCCTCTAATGGGAGGCGATGTGGTTCAAATGGGCCATGCCTGCGCATATATTCCGCTATTTCCATTGCTTTTTGGCGGGTGTAATCAAATGCGGGGTCATCAAATAAGTCTTCATGGGAAGTAATTTCTCCATTTTTTACTTGAAAACCAATTGCGGTAACCCTTGGAGGGCCATCAAAGCGTGTGCACTTTGCATTTTTAAGCGAGACGGGCATAATCGGGCCATTGTGGCTTCCTCTCATCCATCCAGAAACAAGATGGGGGAAAGAGAATGGTTCGAGAATTTCTCCGACCGCGGGCAGGCCCGATTGAGCTCTTACCGCAGCAACAGGGTCATCTTTTCCTACATATTCACCCGCTATCTGATATAATTTTTCTGTTGATATCACCGCTACAGGCTCATTTGTTGGCAATTTTTCTCTCGGAAAAACTCTTTTTATTACAAATCTCGATTTTGCTCCTATTAAAGCCAATAGGTCATACATTTCCTCAGGGGTATTCATCAGCACTTTTTTATGCTCTTTTATGTCCCATACCTCAAATGTAAATCCTGAATGCAGGCTTGGATCTATAATTAGGCCAGCGGTATTAAATGGATCAGCGAATATTTTAAAAATTGGCAGGTTAAATGCTCCCGGCTCCGTTTTATCCATTAAGAATGCAATAACCGGCTCTGATTTTCTTTCAGTAAATTCCATCTCTGCTATTCCTGGACCCATTCCCTTTATATTTCCGGAAAATGCATCTTTCAACAAGTCCTGACCCGCTCCATAAAATCCAAGTTTATTAGCTATATCGCTTGCGGATTTAAAAATATCCCATGCCAATGAATGCACTTCTTCATTATCCTCTCCTCTATGATGGGTCATTATAAGCTCTAAATCATCTCCACAATTGGTTACAAAAAAATCCTTTATCACTCCTTTCTCTTTTGCATCTTTAAGCATTTCCTCCGCTTTTTTTATAAGTCTTTCATCAACCCTTGAATGGCCTGGTGAGCCACCTACATCCGCTTTTATTATACTAAATGTAGTTTTCATGAAAGTGTAACGCATTATATGTTAAATTCTTTACTGTTAATATCTCAATCCAAGTTTTGGAACCTCTATACCATTACCTTTTTTAACTTTACCAACAATTTTTGTTTCTTCATATTTATTCAAAAAATCAACAACATCATCCGCAATTTCTTTTTCCACCGCCAATGCCATTCCCATTCCCATATTAAATGTCTGATACATTTCTCTATCACTTATTTTTCCCAATTTTTGGATTATCTTAAATATGGGTTGTGGCTCAAATGGTTGATCTATGCTTAAAAGGGCATTTTTTGAAATCCTCCTCATTTTCCTTAGCCCTCCTCCAGTAATATGTGCAATTCCTTTTATTTCAAAATTCTTCCATAAAGCAACAATTGGCCTGACATAAATTTTTGTTGGCTCAAGCAGCGCGTGTCCGATTATCCCTATTTCATCAATTTCATCATGAAATGAGTAACCATTTTCCTTAAAAACTTTCCTTGCTAGAGTATAACCATTCGAGTGAATTCCACTGCTCCTTATACCTATTATTACATCTCCTTCCTTCACTTCTTTTGGTATATCCTTTTCTACAATCCCCACACATGTCCCAGCCAGATCAAATCCTCTTATTATTTCAGGCAAGCTGGCGGTCTCACCCCCTATTATTGAAATATTTGCTTCATCTGCCCCCCTTTTTAATCCTCTTGCAATTTCCCTTGCTATCTCAACATTTAATTTCTCAAAAGCTACATAATCAACAAATGCAACTGGCCTCGCCCCCATTACAAGAGCATCATTGACATTCATTGCAATGCAATCAATTCCAACTGTATCCCATTTTTTCATTTCATTTGCAACCATTACTTTGCTTCCGACTCCATCAGTACATAAAACAATTTTAAAGCCATTTATTTCAACCCTGTCTTTTTTAAAACCTATTCCTTTTAAAATTTCATTAACAATTCTCTCTTCCTCATCAATATCAACTCCCGCTTTAGCATAAGTTAGTTCATCCATGCTTGAAATATTGCATCAGTAATTAATTTTTCCCTAAATTATTAAAGAAAAGAGGCTAATTATTGCAAGAGAGGTAATTGGAATTGCTGAATATTTTGATATCCCTGCATTCTCTCTTAGCTCAACTCTTTCAAAAACAAAAACAAAGATTGGAAGAACTAATGAAGTTGAGATTATATGCCATATCATAAAAGGAATTGCCAAGGTATAGCATAAGCTCAGATATTTCAAGTTTCCACCATAGTAGCCAAGCCACCACCCAAAATTTGTCCATAAATCATATAAAATTATAGATGGAATACTTAAAGATATAAAACATTTTGCGGATTTTTTTCTGAGCAAATAGCCAATTCCCGCAATTATTGAAAACCCTGACCATGTAAATAAAAATATAAAGTTATTCCCTATGAAAACATCAGTTATCACCATTATTATGAAAGGAACAAGAAAAGTAAAATATTCCTTCAAATACCTTCCAGAAATTAAGGAAATAGATGCAATCACAAAGAAAACATCTCCCGCTATAAAAATCGGTTGCGATATACCAAAAATATTCAAGTATATGGGGGGCGGTGGCGGGAGGAAGTTTCTCAGGAATATTCTCGAAATTATTCCAATTGAAATAAGTAGCGATGCTATTGCTATTTTTTTCATGTTCTGGGGCATATTCATGGATATCATTTTACCATTTAAATTTTTAACCATCTTATCACACCTTGAATAATATAGCTTCATCACTTGCGTTATTTCCCGCCATATCATATGCAATTGCATTTAATTTATATTTTCCTTTTCCATTATCAAAAAGCCAGATATAAGGCTCTTTTTCAGCCCTATAAACCAATTCACCATTTAGATAAAATTCTACTTTTTCTATCTCGCATTGCAAATCGTTTGCATCCACTTCAACATTGATTTCTCCTATAACAATGGAAAATCCAGGAAATGAAATTATCTGTCTATCAAAAATGTATATGCCACCACTCGGCTTTTTTATTTTTACAGAAGGGGCAATATCATCAACTGAAACATGAACGCGTATCCTTATCAATATATCGCAATTGCTTGGATTGCTTGAAAAATCCCCGTAGAACCAATCAACAACATCTCCTTCTTTTACTTCATATCTATCCGCCCCAACCCATGGGAGAGGTTCATCTGGATAATTTACCCAGTATTGCCATCCTTTCATCCCTTCATTTTTAATGCCATTTACTGAATCAACAAGCAATGAGCCATATTGGACATACCAACTATCATCGATAGTGTAGCTAAATTCCGCAATTTTTGATGCTTCATGCAAAGCTCCTAATGCGGTTGCATGATTTATTTTATATTCCTTTCCACTTTTCGCAATAGCTCTGAATTTCGCATTTTTAAAAAGATTTACATCTCCTTCCCACCCATCGATTGCTAAAGCAGGTATCATAGTGGTTGTTAATATTATTCCTACTAATATTGCAATTATTCCTTTTTTCATTTCATCACCTGTAAACTTTTTTTTACAATTGTAAAATAAATTTTACTATTTAAATTTTTGCAAGCCACAGCAAAAATTCCTTATTTCAACTTTTTTTGCTTCCTGCATTGCTTTTTTTGAAGGAATTGCAATTTCCTTTATTCCAAGCTTTACCAGCTCTACATCAAATTTTCTGGGGCGCATGCAACCTATTGAGAAATTAAAACCCTTTGAATATTCTATAAATTTTAATACTTCTTCCTTATTTATGGCTAGATTTTCAAAAGGGGTAAAAGGGGTTGGCATTACTATATTTAATACTATTTTTTTTATCTTATAATTTTTAAGTTTATCAATTACTTCCCATTCCTCAACTTTTCCATAGTTCAATCCGATTGTTATATGAGGCGTTATCTCATTTCCTGCTTCAATAAGGCGATTCATATTGGCAAAGTAATCATCGGATTTTTTTTCTAGATTAAAAACGTTTTTTATTGCATTATCAGATGGTAAATCAACAAATGCAATATCACAAGCCTCAACTAGTTGATCAGCCATTTTTTTGTCAACAAATCCAGGATGAATTGCAATATAAAACCTTTCTCTCAGTTTTTTAATTGCATCAATCATTTTATTGAGATTTATCAACTCTCCATTTCTGTTGAAACCTCCGCTTATAAGAATTCCATATCCTTTGAATTTTTCCCCTAATTTTAAAAGCCCTTCTCTATCTCCTATTTTTATCATTCCATTTAGATATTTTCCCATGCAATGCTTGCAATTTAGTTCGCAATCAGATATTGCAACAGGAATAAAATTTGGTTTTGGAAAATAAGCTATCATATCAATTCAATAAAATTTTTGAATATTTCTTTTCCATATTGAGTATGCTCAACTTCTGGATGAAATTGCAACCCAAAAAATGGCTTCTCCTTATGCATCATTGCCTGCACTCTACAATATTTAGAGGAAGCAAGTAAGGAAAAATTTTCCGGAATTTTAACAACCTCATCATTATGATTTTCCCAAACAAAAAATTTATCTGGCAATCCTTTAAATAGAGCATCCTTCTCAATTATCTCAATTTCAACCTTTCCATATTCTGGAGTAATTGCCTCAGCGCATTCCCCTCCAAAAAATCTTGCCATGTATTGATGCCCCGCGCATATACCCAATACAGGAAAATCAGCTTTCGCAAGATATTCATCGCAATTCCCAAGCTTTTCCCGCAGGCCAACGCGGGGGGCGCCCCCAGACAGCACTATGGCATCCGCATCCTCTATTTTTTCAAAAGGAGTTGTATTTGCCACTATTTCCGCTTTTACTCCTATATCTCTTAAGGTTCGCCATTCTAAATGCGTCCATTGTCCGCCATTGTCTATTACATATACTTTCATTAAGGATAAATTTTTTTTGTATAATATTTTTTGCGAAAATTTGAAAATGCATGAATGTTTAAGGAATGTGATCAGGAGATGCAGTGAAGATGACTTAAAAGAAGTGCTGGAAATAGAAAATTTATCATTTAACTACCCATATCCTCCCTACTTTTTTTATGAATATCTCAATAAACTTTTTTTTGTTGCAGAAGAAAATGGGAAGATTGTTGGATATATAATAGGAGATAGCGAAAGAAACATGATAATATCGATTGCAGTTCATCCTAGCCATAGGAGGAAGGGTTATGGAAAAAAATTGATGGAGCATCTCCTAAAATTTATGAAAGGAGATGTTTTTCTGCAAGTGAGGAAGAGCAACAATGGAGCGATAAAATTTTATGAAAATATGGGTTTTAAAAAGAAAGGTGAAATAAAAAACTATTATTTTGATGGAGAAGATGCTTATATAATGGTAAAGAGGATAGATTAAGAAGAAAGGTTAATTATTGCTTGAGCAATGTCTCCCTTTGCCTCTTCAAGGGCTTTTCTTGCCTCCTCCCTGCCTTTTCCAGTTTTTTCTGCGACCATCTCCACATCTTCTTCTCTTATTTTAACTCTTACTTTTGGCTCACCACTTATCTGATAGATTTTTTTGCCTTTCATGTCCATTATTCCAACTGTTGTTTTTTCAAAAACATATTCTTTATCCTTTGTTTCAATTATTATTCTTTCTGCATCAATCTCCTTAAAATCTATTCCCATTCTCTTCATGGCCAGACGAATTTGCTTTTCATCCATAAATAAAAACTTTTTCAATTATTTTAGTTTTTGCATAAATCACATAATTTTTAAATCAAATTTTACTTATTGAGCATGGAAACAAAGATTCTTGATAAAAATGCTGAATTTTTTGGCGTAACCACAGAGCAACTCATGGAAAATGCGGGTAGAGCTATTGCGAATGAGGCAAAAAAATTGCCATTTAAAAGATGGCTGATTTTATGCGGGCCCGGGAATAATGGAGGGGATGGATATGTTGCATCTCGCTATATAAAAAATTGCAGGGTAATTGTGATTGAAAAACCAAAAACAAAGCTTGCAATGAAAAATTTCAGGAGAGCAAAGACGAAGTGCAAAATTTACCATTATAGCAAGGAGAAATTTATCCAGCTTTTAGAAGAAAGCGATGCGGTAATAGATGCAATGCTTGGAATCGGAATAAAAGGTGAGCTAAAAGAGCCATATCGTCAAATAGTTGAAATTTTGAATAGATCAGAAAAATTTATTCTTTCTGTTGATGTTCCCACAGGTTTTGGAAGCGACTTAATGCTCAATCCAAATCTTACAATAACATTTCATTTAGTAAAAGACGGAATGGATGAAAGATGTGGAAAAATATTGGTAGCGGACATAGGGATACCAAAAGAAGCGGAGCAATATGTTGGGGCGGGGGAGCTAATTTTATATCCAAGGCGAAGAAAAGATAGTCACAAAGGAGAAAATGGGATAGTAGCGATTATAGGGGGAGGAGCATATACTGGTGCCCCTTTCCTGGCGGGTATGTCAGCTCTCAGAGCGGGATGTGACCTTGTTTATATTTGCTGTCCTTCTTCTGTTTGGAGTGTAATTGCGTCTTTCTCTCCTGATTTGGTTGTTAGAAAAATGAGCGGGGATTTTTTAACAGTTGATGGTTTAAAGGAAGTAGAGGATGTTATAGAAAAAGCGGATGCAATTCTGGTTGGGCCGGGTTTAGGCAAAAACAAGGAAATCATTGAAGCATGCAAATTCATCTTTGAAAATTATGATAAGAAGTTTGTTTATGATGCGGATGCAATAGAAAGCCTGAAAGGAATGAAATGTAACCAGAGAGTTGTTATCACGCCTCACTCTGGGGAATTCAAAAGATTGACAGGAATAGATTTGCCATCTGAAATTGATGAAAGAGCAAAAATAATCAAGAATGAAGCAAAAAAGCTGGATGCAACAATTCTTGCTAAGGGGGTAATTGATATAATAAGCGACGGAAAAAGGTTAAAAATGAATAAAATACATAATGAAGGAATGACTGTTGGAGGTACAGGTGATACGCTTGCGGGTATATGCTGTGCAATGCTTGCCAAAAAAATTGAGCCATTTTATTCCGCATGCATTTCAGCATTTATAAATGGAATGGCTGGAAATATGGCTTATGAAGAAAAAGGAAATATTACCGCAACTGATTTAATAGAAAAAATACCGATTGTAATTAAAAAATTCACTCAGGAGTAGCCCAACTTTCCTTGTCAATATAGAACTCTTTTCCTATATCAACATCACCTCTTATTATAGGCTTTATCTCCTTAATCGCTTCTATCCTATAAAAAGATGATTTATACCAGTTATAATCCATATCCACCTTCAACTTCTTGTAGATAGGGAGTTTGTGCTGATATGAGGAGAAATTTTTTTTCTCAATTGGATAGGTGCTGAATCTCCTTCTTATATCTGTTATCACAAAACCCATATCATAAATCATTTTCTGAATTTCATACCACTTTTTTAAAGATGCTTCAAGCGTCGTCAGCCCAAAATAACCCGCCCCATTTCTTTTTAAGGAAGAAGCTCCTCTTGATAAAAACAATTTTATTCCAGGTATAGTTTCAACTGGATCAGTGACAAAAACATCGAATTTTTTAGAGAATTTTTCATTTTCCTTCCTTATATCATTTACATATGCATCAACTGGTAAGCTATATTCATCCGCTACTTTGTTTATAAAATTAACAATTCTTTCATCTATATCTATTGCAACAACTTTTTTTGGCATAAAAGTTAGCCCGCATGCTATACTAAAAAAATCATCATCCCCTATAACAAATATTTTCCCTATTAAATCTCCTCTTTCATATACAAAAGCTAATCTCCTCAAAACATCTTCGCATCTCATATACCCTTGATCATATTTTTCTTTAGCTTCAGGGCGTTTTTTCATTATCCTCTTGTAATCTTTCTCTATTTGATGGAAAAAATTGTATCCTGTGCCACCACAAGCTTTACATTTAAAATCGATCCATCTCCATATATTCATCCCTTTTTTAGTTAGCCTTAATTTACCATCTCTTATTTCTATTATATTTTTCTTTTCCAATTCCCTTATTTTTTTATAAAATTCCCTCAAACTGGCATCCACATCAGCAATTAATTCCCATATTGAAATAACTCCTCTACTTAAGATAGAAATTATTTGGTATTCTATTCTATTCATTTCATCCTCTGTCAAGTATATAATGTCTGAAATTTTTCGGTTTCAAATATTTTATGAAAAGCTCGAAAGCAATCTCACTCTTCTTTTTATCACCGCATGTAAATATATCAAGATTAACTAATTCATATTCAGGCCAGGTATGAATTGAAATGTGCGATTCTGAAATTAATACAATGCAAGTTACTCCATGTGGATTGAATTGCTTTGTTAAAATTCCTATTTTCTCTATTTTTGATTCTTCAATCACTTTTTCAACTATCTCTTTTAGCACACTTTCTTCGGATATCAGTTTTTTATCCACGCCATAGAACTCTGCTATTATATGTCTTCCGAGTATCTTCATTTTTTCACCTCTCTCCAAGATAATAAAATTTAAGTATAAGATAATCCTAAATTATTTCTTAAATTTTTCGATGATTTCGAGAAATTTCCAGAATTTGAAAAATGCTTTACTCATTTTTATAAGGGATGAATTGCTATTTTACTTGATTGAAGGTAAAGAGTAAAATATTTTTGCTGAATGTGTGGAAAAAGAGATATAACAAAATGGGTTAAAATTAAGCAAGAGGAGGGTTCAATTTTCTCAAGGGTTAGAAATATGGGCGAGATAACTTTTATAAATCCAATATGTATTGAAAATTGATAATATGATCGATTTGGAAGATTTACCTGGTGTTGGGCCTGCAACAGCAAAAAAGCTAGAGGAAGCGGGTTATACCGATTTGATGGCAATTGCGGTTGCATCCCCTGCGGAGCTTGCGGAAATTGCTGAAATAGGCGAGGGCACCGCACTTAAAATAATACAGGCAGCTAGAGAAAAAGCGGATGTTGGCGGATTTGAGACAGGTGATACATTGCTTGAGAGATTGAAGGAAAGGAAACATCTTACAACCGGCTCAAAAAGTTTCGATGAGTTACTTGGTGGAGGATTTGAAACCCAAGCAATAACAGAACTCTTTGGAGAATTTGGCTCAGGAAAGACACAGATTGCACATCAGTTATGTGTAAATGTTCAGCTTAAGGAAGAAGAGGGTGGGCTGGAGGGTGAGGCAATTTTCATTGATACGGAAAATACATTTCGCCCTGAGAGAATAATTCAGATGGCAAATGGCTATGGAATGGATGGAAAAGAAGCATTGAAAAAAATACATGTTGCTACCGCATTTAATTCAAATCATCAAATGATGCTTGTTGAGAAAGCAAATGAAATTGCAAAAGAGCACAATGTAAGGCTACTAGTTGTTGATTCATTGACAGGGCATTTCAGAGCGGAATATATTGGAAGAAGTTCCCTTGCGGAAAGGCAACAGAAATTAAATAAACATATGCATAGTTTGCTAAAATTTGCAAGAATAAATAATGCAGTCATATGTGTAACAAATCAAGTCGCTGCTCGTCCAGATGTATTCTTTGGAGACCCAACTCAACCGATAGGAGGCCATATAGTTGGCCATACCGCAATGTTCAGGCTTTATTTAAGAAAATCAAAGGGAGGAAAGAGAATTGCTCGCCTAATTGACTCACCACACCTTCCAGAAGGAGAAGTTGTATTTTCGGTTTCGGAAGAAGGAATAAGAGATGCATAGAATAGAACTCTCGCATGGCGCTGGCGGGCGAGAAATGGCAAAACTTATAGAGGAGTTTATAGTAAAAAAAATTAAAAACGAGAAGGCGGAAGTTGCTTTGCAAGAAATGGATGATTCAGCGGTTTTTGAAGATATTGTCTTTACAACAGATAGTCATGTAGTTCAACCAATTTTTTTCCCTGGTGGAGATATAGGAAGGCTGGCGGTTGCTGGCACGATAAATGACATAGCTTCATTAGGGGCGAAACCTCTTGCAATGTCTCTTGCAATGGTAATAGAAGAAGGATTTGAGATGGAGAAATATGAAAAAATTCTTGAGAGTATATCTAAGACAGCAATTGAAGGAGATGTGGAAATAGTTACTGGTGATACAAAAGTTGTTGAGAGAGGGGGAATAAAGGATATGATTATAACAACCTCTGCAATTGGAAAAGAAACAAAATATCTAGAAGAAAATTTTGAATTCACAAAAAGAAATAAATGGCTTCTCGATTCTTGTCTAGAGGCAGGAGATAAAATAATTTTAACTGGAACAATTGCGGATCATGGTATTGCAATTATTTCTAAAAGAGAGGGATATGGATTTAAAGGAAAAGTCAAGTCAGATGTTGCTCCATTATATGGGCTTATTGAAAAAGCTTTAAAAGTAGGAGGGGTTGTTTCTGCAAAAGATGTAACAAGAGGAGGGATTGCAAGTGCTTTAAATGAAATGGCAAAAAAATCTAGGGTTTCTATTCATATCGAGGAAGAGAAAATACCAATAAAAGAAGCGACGCTTTCTGCTTGTGAGATGCTTGGAATTGATCCATACATAGTTGGAAATGAGGGGAAAATGGTTATAGGAGTGATGGAGGAGATGGCAGAGGATGTGCTTGAAGCAATTAGGAAACATAAATATGGCAGAGATGCGGAGATAATTGGAGAAGTGAATAATGGAAATTATGTTATTTTGAATACAAAAGTGGGGGGAAAAAGAATTCTTGAGATGCCAACAGGAGAAATAATTCCAAGAATATGCTGAGAGATATTATGTCCTTCTTTAATAATATTTAGATTTCAAGCGAGATTTTGCCAAAAATTTTTAAATATAAAAACTTATTTATAAATTGAAGGCTAAAAAATGAAAAGAAAATATCTGATATATGGGCTCATTTTGTTTGGGTTAATTGATAGCTTTGAGCTTTGTAAAAGAAGCAAGAGCAGACACTTTTTATGTTCCTGATCAGTATCTTACTATACAAGATGCTATCAATTCATCAAGCAATGGAGATATAATAAAAGTTAACACAACAGCAGAGCTTTATAGAGAAAACATTGTTGTAAATAAAGAAATAAGATTAGTTGTCGATCCTGTTATAGATGCTATGGGAGGAATAGAAATAACAGTTGAAGCATCCAACGTTTCTGTTGAAAATTTCACTATACTCAATGCATCTAAAGGAATTTATGCCCATAATACATCATTCATTTTACAAAATGTTACCATCAATAATTGCACAATATACAACTGTACATATTATCCTGGATATGGAATCGAATTTAATAAAGTAAATGAAAGCCTTATCAACAATACACAAGTCAACAATACCAACTATAGCATCCGCCTTTCCTATTCAAGCTATAACACCATCACCAACAACAATGTTGTTTCGAATTATGACGATGGCATCTGGCTTTGCTTTTCCACCAATAACACCATATCTAATTGCAATGTTTATAGCAATAACGATGATGGAATTTGGATAGAGAAGTCATCTGACAATACTATAACATATTCAAATATTTACAATAATACAGACGATGGGATAGTAGCATATGAAGCTTCAAATACTCAGGTTCATTATTGTAATATTTATGGAAATGCAGATTATGGAATTTACAATTACAATGAAGAAAAGGTGTATCAAGTAGATGCAACCTACAACTGGTGGGGTCATGCAAGCGGACCATATCATCCAACTTTAAATCCATTCGGAAAAGGAGATAATGTGAGCAAAAATGTTTTATTTAAGCCATGGCTTGAAGCACCATATGAAATCTCACTAACAGTAAGCGTAGTTAAACCAAGAAATGCATTGTATATCTTTGATAGAGAAATAATTTCATTGCGAATTCCAGTGATAATAGGAGGAATAACAATTGAAGCAACTGCAAGCTCAACTATAGGCATAGAAAAAGTAGAATTCTATATTGATAATGTTCTTAAATTCACAGATACAAGTGAGCCATATTCATGGAAATGGGATGAAAGAGCAATAGGAATGCATGAAATAAAAGTAATTGCATATAATAGCATTGCTCAAACAGCGGAAGACAGAATAAACGTCTTCATAATAAACTTCTAACCTTCTTTCCTCCCTATCTTAATTTAATTAACACACCCAGTAAAATTATGAAAAATATGGTGTGAATTTTTGAGAGATAAATTTTTTTAAACATAAATGTTTTATTTTATGCTCAAAATATTTAATACTCTTAGCAGAAAAAAAGAAGTTTTTATTCCAATTGAAGGAAGAAAGGTAAGAATGTATGTTTGTGGAATAACCCCATATAGCGATGCTCATATTGGGCACGCTCGCACGTATGTGGCATTTGATATAATAAGGAGATATCTTGAATATAAAGGATATGATGTTTTTTATGTTCAAAATATAACAGATATAGACGATAAGATAATAGATTCAGCAAATAAAATAGGTATGCCTCCTCTGGTTTATTCTGAGATGTATGCAAAAAGATGTCTTGAGGATATGAGAAAACTAGGAATAAGAGAAGCAAGTTTATATCCAAAGGCAACAGAACATGTTGAAGATATGATAAACTTTATAGAAAAATTGATTGAAAAAGGATATGCATATCTAAGTGATGGAGATGTTTATTTCAGTGTCAAAAAATTTGAAAGATATGGGATGTTATCAAAGCAGAATATGGAAGAAATAATAGCGGGTGCAAGGGTAAGTGGAGAAGGAAAGATAAATAAGGAAGATTTTGCTCTGTGGAAATCAGCAAAGCCAAATGAACCAAAATGGACAAGTCCATGGGGTGATGGAAGGCCTGGATGGCATATAGAATGCTCGGTAATGAGCTCAAAATATCTTGGTGTGCCAATCGATATACATGGAGGAGGTGAAGATTTAATATTTCCTCATCACGAAAATGAGATTTCTCAATCAGAAGCATTCTTTGGGAAAAGATTTGTTAATTATTGGCTACACTGCGGGCTTTTAAAGATAAGGGGTGAAAAAATGAGCAAATCTCTTGGAAATATAATAAATTTGAGGGATGCAATTGATGAATGGGGAGCTGACAATCTGCGCTTCTTTTTTGCTTCATACCATTATAGAAGTCAAGCAGATTTTAGTGAAGAAGGAATAGAGAATGCAAAAAATTCCTTGAAAAGGATCATCTCTATGAAGGAAAAACTTAGCGAGATGGCAGGAGAAAGCAAAAAATTTAGGAAGAAAGAGCTAAGTATAGAAGAAAAAAAATACTTAGAAGAGATAAAAAATATAAAAGCAAATTTCGAGAAAGCAATGGATGATGATTTTAACACTCCAAGGGCAATAGAAGAAATATTCAATTTTGTAAGGATAACCAATAAGTTTTTAATGGATAAAAAAGAGCCAAATAGTAGTGTTTGTAAGTTTGCATTAGATGAATTCATTAGCATGAATAGTGTATTAAATATATTCCAGGAAGAAAAGAAAATTGATGAAGCATCACTTATGGCTATTGCGGAGAAATATGGAATAAAAGAAAAAAAGAGTGAAAAAATAATAGAGAAAATTATTGAAATAAGGAGAGAGGCGAGAGAAAATAAAAATTACAAGCTCGCTGATGAAATAAGAGATGATTTGAGAAAATCGGGTATTGAGCTTGAAGATATAGGAAAAGAAACAAAATGGAAAATAATTTAAGCAAAATAGACTTCCAAAAGCATGTTTTGCCAAAAATGTGGCTCCTTGCTTTATCCGAAAGGGAATGAATTGATATGCAAAAAATGCGGCTATTCACAAAAAAAGGAAGATAAAAAAGTTGTTGTATCTAGAAGAAGAGAAAGTGAGGCGATTGTAATCGAAGAGGAAATAGCCCTTCTGCCAAAAACATCAATAATATGTCCTAAATGCGGAAATAATGAAGCATACTGGCTTCTGCGTCAGACGAGAGCGGCGGACGAGCCAGAGACAAGAATTTATATATGCACGAAATGCAACAATAGGTGGAGAGAGTATTAATTTTTGTATTTAATTATCCATTGTTTATGGGTTGATATGGGTTGAAGGCTGGGTCACCATATATAGTGAATTCTCTAAAGCAAACATATTTTTTATCCAAGAATATTCCACTTTCATATCTTGCTTTTGTTAGAGGAGGTGTCCATAGAAAAGTTGAGTTTGCATCTTTTGGAAGATATGCATTCTTTGCATTTCTTAAAGCCATTCCAATCGTCTCATTCTTATTGAGATTTATAATAAAATCTTCTGCTATAACCGCTCCAAAATGTGGTTCTGGAAATTCTCCTTTGATTAGATAATTTACCAATGCTTTTACAAAACCTTTTGCTCCAAATCCTTTGAAAATCAGTCCAGGCTCTATGTAGCCTGGATCCGCAGTAACGCGTGTTGATGCAACAATTGCATTAACTCCCGCATGTAAATATGCCTGGCTAAGGCAATTCTCCGGTAGCAGACCATCCGTTCTGCCAACAATACAACTCAGAACAAATATTGTGCTGGGCCCGTATTCCTCATTTACAATGTATCTTACTGAATAAGCTCCATGGGATGTTAATCCACTTTGAACAAACGGGATAAATCTTGATAGCCAAGTAACTGGTGGAAAGCCAAGGGAATCAAGAATAACATCTCCTGATTCATAAAGATAATAAATTCCATGGTTAAATACGAAAATAAGATTGCTATTTCTTTGATATTCTCCTCCTTTAACCACTCTCTCCCCACTTATGAATTCTATGAGATTCGGGAATAATATGTTAAATCTGCTGGTATATTTAGCCAAATCCTTAAAACCTTCTCTTTGAGATGCTAGAAGATGAGTGCTCCTCACTTCATATCCTCCTCCTTCCATTACTTTACTCAATCTTTTATTTATAAATAAGCTCTCACCTGTGGGCCATTTTGTTGGCTCCTCTCCTCCTTGCAAAATATTGAACAGAGTTGTCAAAATGGGCACCCATTGAAATTCTAGGCCCGCACCAGTTTGAACAGTTGCATTATTCTTCCAATCCCCTAACTTATTTACTATTTCATTGTAAAATATTGTTCTAGCAATGAGGGCGGAGCAGTCCTGAGCATCATATCCAGTTATTCTCCCAACCGCATTTTCTTGGAAAGGATAATATGTAAATGAATCATTTTCTAAATCATTTGGATTCGGGTCAATATTTCCATATATAAAATCACTCGGTAACTGCACACCTATTATATTATCACTATCTGGATTGTGGTAGTAAAACATTGGAACCATAGTTGGGTCTGCAATTATTGCAATATAAATCGGATTATTTGCGTAATAATTTCGTAGCTCTTTTGTATCAGATAAATTTGCAATCTTTGAAAGAATTGTATTTAATTGCCTATGAATTCCGAGAACATGTTTGTTGCAAGGATCAACCAACTTTTCATTAGTTGATGGATATACCACCCCTTCTATTCCGATATTTTCATTTCCAGCAAAAGCAAATTCAGGTTTTGCAAAAACAATTCCTTTATGATAAGAAGTTATATAGGGTGCAATGGATGATAAATTCTTCATAAGTGGTTCATATGGACTGGATATTTCTTCAACATCTATCTTCAATTTATATTTTCCTGATGTGAAGCTGATCCATCTTCCCAAAACATCCGCTCTATATTCCCCTGGCCTATTATATATTATTGTTTCATAATGGATTTTATCAGTAATTATATCTCCATTTTCTACCTCTGGTATGCCAGCTGAGGTTGATGTATAAATGTATATTTCTTCTTCTGGGTCGTATACAAGCAATATTAAATCATCACCTAGCTCACTTACATATTCAGAATTTTCATTGATTAAATCTATGCTGAGGCGAGCATATTTATAATCTTGAACTGAAAAGGTATTGGAAGAATAAAGAGCGAATCCATTTAATATAGCATTTATTGATTGTGCAAGCAAAACATTTGCGGAAAGAGTTTCATTTTCAAATTCATAAGTTGTTCTATTTAAAACCTCTACTCTAGATGTGTCCGCTGGATTTGTTATTGTAATATAATTTACCCCTCCAAATCTTGTTTTCAGAAATTCTATCATAAAATCATTTATTTCATCAACTGTGCGGAAACGCCATGTTGTTTTATATCCTTTTAAATCACCACACACAAAAGTATATTCTACACCCAATCTTTTTAATTCCTCCTTTATCTTATCTGTATTATTTGTAACAAAAACCGGAATATTTAAGTAGGATGCTAAAGGAGTTGCAACAACCCCAAGCTCGTAACCTTTTCTACTTTCTTCAATTAGTAGAATTGCATCGCTTCTTTTCCATAGTTTACTTATTTCTATTGATAGATTTTCTGCAGTTATTCCATGAAATTCTTTATAGTTAGCTGTATAAATTTTCTTAAATATTTCAACAGCCCTAGATGGGTTATCAAAATTTTCTACTAGAAGAGGAGCAACATCTACAGAACTACCATTATAAAACAATGAAGCAGGGGTTGCAATGAAAGGATAAAACGGATTTTCATCGCCTACAATTATCGGTGTGGCACCAGCGCTCCTCTCCGAGTTTAATTGATCAATGGTTTTAATGTCAAAGCCCTCAACTTCTTTAACACTTTCAATGCATCCAGAAAAAACTGTTGCAATAAGAGCAACACCTACAAGCGCAACAATTTTTTTATTTTTCATGAATGGATATTACTTTTAACTCTATAATAATTTCGCTCAAATTGTTTCAATTGAAAACATTGCTCCTGTTCCTTTTAAAACAGATTGTATTTTATCCGCGAACCATATCAAAGTATCTATATCCGGCTCTCTGCTCCATTCATAAACAAAATCATAGTTGCCTCTCAATGCCTTTAGACCGAGCTGAAGTAATCTATCTTTAATCTCGGATGGCCTTGCTCCCTCACTGCTGAATATTATGCTCACATAGGTCTTCATTGAAAAGAAATAATTAATTGATATAAAAAATTTTACAAAAGCTATTCATTGTAAAAATCATTAATATTATATATGCCTAAATAATTAATCCGTGGGGAAGGGATGTATATAAAATGCATTACACTCGAAAACTTTAAATCATTTGGAAATAAAATTAGCATACCGTTTCTTCCTGGCTTCACTGCGATAACGGGCCCTAACGGCTCTGGAAAATCGAATATTGTTGATGCCATATTGTTTTTGTTAGGTGTAAGGAGCCCAAAAACGATAAGAGCGGAAAGGCTTACTGATTTAATATATAAAGGAGATAAAGAAGCAAATTATTGTAAAGTATCGATAGTTTTTGACAATTCTTCAAGAAAAATACCAATTGATAGCGATGAAATTGTTCTTACAAGGAAAATAAAAATTTCTCCGTTGCCAGGAAACCCATCAAATTTTTACAGCTATTTTTACATAAACGGAAAATCTGCTTCACTAAATGAATTTGTTGAGCTCCTCTCCTCCGCCCGCATCTCGCCCACCTGCATAGTCCAGCAGGGGGATGTGAATTCAATAGTTGATATGGGGGATTTTGAGAGAAGAAAATTGATAGATGAGGTTGCGGGAATTGCAGATTTTGACAGGGATATTGAAAAAGCACAGAAGGAGAGGGAAGAAGTTGAAAGGAACATGGAGCATATTCTCATCATTCTGGATGAAATTAAAAAGCAGTTGAGACAGCTTAAAAAGGAAAAGAATGAGGCATTGCACTATAAGGAAAAATTGGAGGAGCTGAACAGAGCAAAAGCGATGCTTTCATATAAGAAGAAAGTTGAGATAGAAAAAGAAATAAAGGAAGTTTCCAAACAGATAGATTACTATGAAAAAGAAAAAATAGCTCATGAAAAAGAGCTCGCTGAATTGAAGAAGAAATACAAGGAAAAGCAAATATCATTTCAGGAAATAGAAAATAAGTTGATGGAGTTAGGTGGAGAGGAAATTTTAAAAATAAAGGAAAAAATAGATTTTTTCAGGGAAGAAAATATAAAAGCGAAGGAAAAAATAAATTATTACAGGAAAGAAATTGCTGAGAAAAAAGGAGAAATAGAGCAGATAAAGGGATTAATTGATAAAATAATCAAGGAAGAGAAAAAATGTGGAAATATAGTAGAAAATATAAAGAAAGAGATTGAAAGGATAGAAAAAGAAATTTCTTCGAGAGAGAGTGAAATTTCTCAGATAAAAGCGGAAACCGAAAAAACAGATGAAAAAACAATTTCTTTAAGCAGAGAGATTGCAAAAATAAAAAAAGAAATAGAGAAGGCAAAAGAAGAATTGCATTCCTTATTGCTTGAAAGAGATAGATTGACACAAAATAAAGAGGGAGTATCTGCGAAATTCAATGAATTCTTTAACATCAAGAACAATTTTGAAATAGAATTAAGAGAGCTAAAAATGGAAATAAGCGAGGTGCAAAAGATTGAAAAGGAAAGAAGGAATAGAAAGGAACAGCTTGAGAAAAAACTTTTCGAAAAAAAGAAGGAAGAAGCAAGCACAGGAGAAAAACTCAGGGAGCTGGAAAAAGAAATAATCAAATTGCAGAGAGAATTATCAAAACTCAAAATAAGTGAAGATGCATCTTTTTCACCTTCAACAAAAGAAATCCTCCGCTTAAGAGATGAGGGTATAATTAAGGGCATACATGGGACCATAGCGGAATTGATGAGGGTAGAGGAAAAATACAGGAAAGCCATAGAGGTGGCGATCGGCAGGCGGGCGGAGGCGGTGGTGGTTGAGGATGATGAGGTGGCAGCGAGGTGTATTGAATATCTAAAGAAAAATGATTATGGAAGGGTTACATTTTTGCCATTGAATAAAATGGTTACGGGAAAGCCGAGGGGTAAGGCCTTGCTTGTGATAAGGAATGAAAATGTTCTCGGTTTTGCAATAGACCTTGTTTCTTTTGATAAGAAATATGAGTCAGCAATATGGTATGGCCTTGGGGATACAATCATAGTAAATAATTTGGAGAATGCTCGATCAATGATGGGCGGGATTAGAATTGTAACTCTTGAGGGCGAGCTAATTGAGCCATCTGGAGCAATAACAGGAGGAAGCCTGCCAAAGAGCAGTATTTTTGAAGTCGCTGATCTGAGAAAAAGCATGGAATTAAAGTATAAGTTGATGGATTTGAGCATGCAGCAAGAGGAGCTAACCAATGCATTAATAAAAATAAAGGAAGAAATAAGCAAAATAGAGAATGAATTAAAGAATTTACCCGACTATAAATTAGAGGAAATTGAAAAATTGGAAATCAGGAAAAGAGAAATAGAAAGCAAGTTGAAGAGTATAAATGATGAATTGAAGAAATGGGAAGGGGAGTTAAATAAACTCAATGCATCTCTTGAAGAATATGAGAATAAAATAAAAGAAAAGCAAAATGAAATAAATCAGCTTGAAGAATTGAAGAAAAGAAAAGAAGAGGAGATAATAAGTCTGACAAGTGAGGAAAAAATAAAGAGAATAGAAAATCTAAAAGAGGAGATTGAAAAATTAAAAGAGGAAAGCAGGAATTTACTCGCTGATTTAAGGGGCAGGGAAAAAGAATTGGAAATTATTTTAGCTCAAAGAAATGAAATGGAAAGAAAGCTCGCAGAAAATGAAACGAAATTGAAAGAAATGGAGAAAGACCTAGAAGAGGAGGAGAAAAGATACGAAGAAAGCGGTAAGGAGATAAAGGCTTATGAAGAAATTGAGAAAAAAATTGTTTCAAAGACGAAGGGATTGAGTGAGGAAAGGGATAAACTTTATAAAGAAATTGTTGAAATTGAAAAATTAATTGATAGTATATCAACAAAGATGGAGGCAACAATTGATATAATATCAAAAACTAAGGCAAGATTACCATCTCTTGAAAGTGCTCTATCAGAAATTATAGATATAAAATATGAGTTTAAAGAAGAGGAGCTTTTGTCATTTGATGAGATAAAAAAGAGAATTAAGGAATTAGAGGAAATTTTACAGAATATGCAGCCGGTGAATATGAAAGCCGTTGAAGAATATGAAAAACAGGAAGAAAGGAAGAATAAGTTTGAAGAGGATTATAATAAATTGAAGGAGCAGAGAGATAATCTCATAAATCTTGAAGAGGAAATAAAGAAGAAGAAAAAAGAAACATTTTATGAAGTATTTAATGAAATAAGAAAAAATTTCGTAAGGATATACAGTGAGTTGAGTGGTGGGGAAGGTGATTTAGTTTTGCAAAATTCTGAAAATCCTTTTGAAGGAGGATTGATGATAAAAGTTAATAAAAATGGTAAAAAAATGAATTTGTATTCTCTTTCTGGAGGAGAAAGAAGTGTTGCATCTCTTGCCTTTATATTTTCAATGCAGGCATATGAACCTTCTCCATTTTATGTTCTGGATGAAATTGATATGTTTCTTGATGAAAAAAATGCGGAAAAGATAGCAAAAATGATTCTATCAAATTCCTCATTTGCTCAATTTATTATTGTCTCTCTAAGAAGAATTACAATAAAAAATGCGAACCATATCTATGGTGTAACTCTTTCAAATGGTGTATCGATGGTTGTTGGTAATATAAATGTAAAGGAAGTGGAAAAGATAGCGGAGATAAAATGAAGGAAGAACTAATAAATCATATAATAAAAAACAAAGATATGCTGTATAATCAGGAGGACATTCAGCACTATATAGAAATGATTGACAAGAAAGTTTTTATCAACAATCCTTTTGATAGAGCTATAGCAATATTATTTGAACTTGTTATTGAAAATGAGATAAATCCCATGAATGTGGATTTAATTTCTTTCTCCGCTTTATACATGAAAAAGGTAAAGGAGGAAGGAATAGATCTTTTTGTTGCGGGTAAAATAATATCCATGGCCTGGAAAATTTTAAGATTACAAAGCGAAAAAATTATAGAGAATATGGAAAGAAGGGACGTTGAGATTGAGATACCTGACTGGTATGGGGATGATGAGCTGTTTTACTACACACAGAAAGTTATCAATGATGAAATTCCACTAGAAGCCAAAATAAGAAGAATCCCATCCACTAGAGTTACAATATTTGATCTCATAAATGCTTTTGAAGAAGCAAAGAAAGAGATTGAAAAAAGAGAGAAAAATAAAAAAATAGTTGAGGAGAAGAATAATTTACCCCCACCAAAAGATCATTTGCATAAGGAAGATATTGAGGAAGATGTAAAAAAATTGATGAGAAAATTGAGCAAATTAAACGGGGAAGCGATACCCATTAAAAATCTCTACTCCAGCAGAGATGATATTATATCAGTGCTTTTGCCTTTGCTTTTCCTTGCTAAAGAGGATAAAATAGTGATATGGCAGGAAAACTTTCCGTTTGGAGAGATATATATAAGGGTTAAGCATGGACATTAGAAAAATTATAGAAGCAATACTTTTTGCATCTGGTAAGCCGGTTAGCAAGGAAGATATAAAAAAAATTTTTCTGTTTAAAGATAAAGAAATAGAAGATACAATAATGCAATTAAAGGAACAATATAAGGACTCAGCAATCGAAGTTATTGAGAGTGATGGTAAATATGCAATGCAGGTTAGGGAGAAATATGTTGAATATACAAAAAAATTTGCACCGATGGAAATACCAAAGAATTTACTAAAAACACTTTCAATAATAGCATATCATCAGCCAATAAAGCAATCAGAGCTAAGGAAAATTGTTGGTGAGAAGGTATATGAACATGTTAAAGAGTTACAGAAAAGAGGATTTTTAAAATTAGAGAAAGATAGAAGAACCAAGATTATAGAAACTTCACAATTTTTCTATGATTATTTTGGCTTTGATAAAAAAGATAAGGAAAAAATAAAGAAATCACTGTATGAAAGGATTGTTTAACCAAACAGTGCTCCTAAACCCGCTGCTATTTCTTCTTCACTGACCTTCTTTTCTTCTTTCTTCTCTTCCTTTTCTTCCTTCTTTTCTTTTCCTTCTTCCTTCTTCTCCGCTGGCATCACCGGCATTACTGGCATCGAAGATGCTTTTGATATTATTTCATCTATGTTCACTCCCTTGAGAGATGAGGTTAGCACTTTTATTTTTGCATCGTCTATCTCAATGCCCGCCGCCTGAAGCACTTTCTTCAAATTTTCATCGTTTATTTCCTTACCAGCTGCATGCAACAGCATTGCTCCATATATATATTCCATTTTTCAACCTCCGATTTTATTTTCCAATGCTTTAGCATGTAAATACGCTCTATTTATAAATGCTTCTATTGTCTCTTTGCTATATATATTTCTTTCTAACGCAACATTATATGCGGAATTATATGCTTTCATTATAATTTGTTCCAGAGCATCTTTTGCGGGATAGCAAATTTCAATTGCAAGGTTGATTGCCCTTGCAAAAGAAGTTTGAATTTCTCCAATTAACTTGTTGAAATCAACAGCAAGTATATCAGGAGGATAAATTATTCCATTTTCCATGAGCGCATTTATTTTCAATCCTATTTCAATTGGCTTTATATCCAATTTTCCAAGAACCTGAGCAATTTGTGGAGAAATAACTTCTCCTTTTTTAACAAGAACAACATCTTTTTCTATAACTACCTTTCCTTCTCTTATTGAAGCGGGAATTCCCGCTTTTTGTAGCTCACCAACTATAGGACCTGGTTTGAAATTTGTTTCACCCTTTTTTACTACTATATCCTCGCTCGCGATCTCCCCGCCCTTTGCTGGTGCTTTGGTTCTTGCACTTTCTATGAGTTTGTAGAGTTCTACAGGATTGAGGTTTGAGGCAATTATTGCGCTCTCCCCAACAATATAATTTGCAAGCTTCTCTGTCCCGTTTGAAAGAGCTATTCTCAGCAAGGTGTTTTTAGAAACTTTTATTATTGCTTTTCCTCTTAAGCTTTCTCTCATCCTCTGCATCTGATATGCTGGTATTCCTCTTATTCCTACAATTCCAAATACCTTATGGGATGATATTATATTTTTTATTTCCTCTAGTTCCTTAATTTTCCATTCCGCAGGCATTATATCACTCTCACAGGAAAACCCATGGTTGTTTTTACATAAGCAGAAGCAATGTTCATCCTCCCTCTTTCAAGTCTTCCTTCCACTCTATGCAAAACCGCTTCTATATTTTCCGCTATATCCTCAACACTCATATTTTCCTTCCCAACCATACAATGAATAAATGGTTTATCTTTGGAGCGCACCTTTACACTTTTTTTCAATTTTCCTACTAACTCACCTATATTTATCTCAGGAGGAACCGGCTTCGGCATCTTCCCGCGGGGCGCAAGTATCTTACCAAGGCTTTTTCCTATTAGAGGCATCAGAGATGCTTCCGCTATAAATAAATCATATTCTTCCGCGATACTTTTTGCTTTCTTTTTATCTTCTGCAAGCTCCTTTATTTCATCTGGCATTATAACTTTATTCGTTACCTCTTTTGCTTTGAGAGCAAGTTCTCCTGTAGCAAAAACTGCAATTTTTGCATCCTTACCCCTTCCTTTTGGCAGTTCTATCTCTTCATCTATCCTATTTTCCGGCCTGCTTAAATCTACATCTTTTAGATTTATGATTAGGTCTACTGATTGAATAAATTTCCTTTTTTTGTTATTTTTTTCGTTTATCGCATTCTTTACTGCTTCAACTATTTCTTTTGATGCCATAGTTCTAAATGGCAATAGCTTTTTATTATATAAAGGTTATTTAATTCATGTTTTTGAACAGGAAAGCTTAGGAAATTCATGATGTATATGGGTTGCTCTAACCTTGAATAAAAAGAAAAAAATATAAATAAATTATCCTTTATTTGCTATGCCCTGCGCAAAGAAGGAGAAGAAGGAAAAGAAAAAGAAAAAGTAATTCATAATTATTCATATTGGAAAAATTCTCTATCCTTTTTAATTATTTTGTTTTATCAAAAAATATTTATTCTTATCCTCATCTACTTCTATGCATAAAAGAGAGGGAAATTTTATAATTGCAAAATTTGTTGATGGAGAAGTAATTGAAAACCTGAAGAATCTATGTAGAAAAGAAAAAATAGAAACCGCTTTTATAATAAATGGTATAGGAATGCTCGAAAATGTTTTAATTGGATATTTTGATGGAGAAAAATATTTAAAGGAAAGAATTAGTGAGCCAGTTGAACTTATCTCCCTACAAGGAAATATATGTAAAGGTGAGAACGATTATATAATTCATGCTCATTCCGCGCTTGGAACAAAAGAACACAATTTGAAAGGCGGGCATCTATTTGAAGGAAAGGTAAAAATTGTGAATGAAATTCTTCTATATGTATTTAATGAAATAAGAATAAGCAGGAAGAAGAAAGGAGAAATTATGGAAATGCAATTATAATCCATCCATAAAAAATTCTTGATAATCAAACCATATACCGGATTTATGCAAATAATTTCTTTCTGCTTCAAGAAGTTCTCTATGCATCTCTTCTTCCTTTGCAATGTTTTCAAACAACTCCTTTAACTCTGAATTTTTTGCATTTTCGGATGCCTTTTTAAAATAATCATATGCCTTCTTTTCAAAGTCTATTGCGTACTCAAGCGCCGCATACTCGCCTGAGGTGGTAGAGAAATCTATTTTTCCAAATATGTCAGGGCTTTTGCTTTCTTTTTCAACAAAATTTCCAAAAATTTCTTTTGCAATTTTTCTGAATTTTTCTAAATGCCTTATTTCATCTTCAGCCAGTTTTTCAAACATTTTTTTACCATATACGTTTTTGCAAAGAGAAGATGCCTTCTTGTAAAATGCATATCCGTCCTTTTCAAGTTGAAGAGCCACATTTATTTCTTCCATTTCACACCTCCTTGATTTTTTCAAGTATTATTGCGGGACAGAGCCTCTTCACACCTTCTATTTTTCCTATTCTTGTCAGTATTTCAGAAAGTTTTTTCCCATCTTTTGCCCATATCTCTGCCATAATCATGTGGTCGCCTGTTGATATACTTACATTTTTTGCTTCATTAATTTTTGCTATTTCATTTGCTATTTCAAAAAGTTTTGTCGGCTCTATATCTACGCCTAGAAGAGCAATGCTATTATAACCAACTTTTTTTGGGTCAACCACTGCAATATATTTCTTTATTACACCCTCTTTTTCTAGATTATCAACTCTTTTTCTTATCGCTCCTTCGCTTAGTCCAAGCTCTTTTGCAATTTTTGTATAAGGAGTTCTTGCATTCTCTTCAAGAATTTCAATTATTTTCCTATCTTTTTCATCTAACATATAAATCTTTCATAAAATGCTCAATCAGTATATATTTTTTATGTTTTTTAATTTATTTCGGAAAAATTTTTATAAAAAACATCCAAAAAATTTATATAATCGGAATATAATTATTGCTGGTGATAAAAAATGGAAAATAAAATACCTCTATTAGGAGAAAAATTTCCAGAAATGGAAGTGCACACAACGCAAGGAAAAATAAAATTACCAGAGTTTTACAGGGGAAAATGGTTTGTTTTATTTAGCCATCCAGCGGATTTTACTCCAGTATGCACAACTGAATTTGTAGCATTTCAGCTTAGATATGAAAAATTCAAGGAAATGAACACCGAGCTAATAGGGCTTAGCATAGATCAGGTTTTTAGCCATATGAAATGGACAGAGTGGATAAAAGAAAACATAAAAATAAACAAAAAGCCAATTGAAATAAATTTTCCAATTATAGCGGACTCTTCCGGCGATGTTGCAAAAAGGCTGGGAATGATAAGCCCGTTTAAAGGTTCAAATACAGTGAGAGCAGTTTTCGTAGTCGATAATAATGGAATAGTAAGAACAATTCTTTATTATCCTCAGGAACTGGGGCGGAATATCGATGAAATTTTAAGGATAGTTAAAGGGTTGCAGATAATAGACAAGCAAAAAGTTGCATTGCCCGCCAACTGGCCAAACAATGAAATAGTGGGCGACAAAGCAATTGTGCCCCCGCCAGCGGACGAGGCTTCTGCAAAGGAAAGGCTCAAGATGGCTGAGGAAGGGAAAATAGAATGCCTTGACTGGTGGCTTTGCTATAAGGAAGTGGAGAAATGATTCCTGAGAGAGTTTTAAAAATGCTTAATAATCAGATAAATGCGGAGTTTTATTCCGCCTATCTTTACCTTTCAATGTCAAACTATTATGAAGGAATGAATCTCAAAGGATTTGCTAAATGGATGAAAATTCAAGCGAAGGAAGAGCTCGGGCATGCAATGAAGATATATGAATATGTTATTGAAAGAGGAGAAAAAGTTAAGCTCATGAAAATAGAAAGCCCGCCCTCTGAATGGAGCTCGCCTTTAAATGCTTTTGAAGAAGCATATGCTCATGAAGTAAAAATAACGAAAATGATAAACAATATTTATGCGGTAGCGATGGAAGAAAAAGATTTTGCAACTGTTTCAATGCTTAAATGGTTTATAGATGAACAGGTTGAAGAAGAGGCATCCACAAATGAAATTGTTCAGAAAATAAAGCTGGCGGGAGAAGAAAGATTGTTTTTAATTGATAAAGAATTGGAAAAAGCCAGAGGTGATTAAATGGCGAATAGATATGAAGTATATAAATGTGAGATATGTGGAAATGTTGTTGAAATTTTGCACGGAGGAAAAGGACAGCTTGTGTGCTGTGGGCAACCTATGAAGCGGATGGAAGCAAAGAAAGAAGAACAAGGATATGAAAAGCATCTTCCAGTTATAGAAAAAGTTGGAAATGAAATTCTTGTTAAGGTTGGGGGCGTTCCACATCCAATGGAAGAGAAGCACTTTATAGAGATGATAGAAATAATTACAAAAGATGGGAAAATAATCAGGAAATATCTTAATCCAGGAGATAAACCAGAAGCAAAATTCCCGATGATGGAGATAAAGGAAGCAAGAGAATATTGCAATATCCATGGGCTATGGGCAAAGGGGATTTAATGGAGATAATAGTTGATGTTAGAACAAGAGAGGAGTATATAAAAGAGCACATAAAGGGGGCAATAAACATACCCCTTCATGATTTACATCATTCCATCGATTTTTTAAAAGGCAAAGAAATATCGCTGTATTGCGACAGCGGGCGCAGGGCCAGCTCAGCAAAAGAGTTGTTGGCCAGAGAAGGAATTGATGCAAAAGTAATAAAGCCAGAGGAAATTAAAAAATATAGGAAAGAAAAAGGAAGTATAATATGTGCTTTGAATTATGTTTTCATAAGAGAAGGGAAAGAGGATGAATTTGAAAAAAATGCTTTTGAACTATGCAAAGAGGTGGAGTTGCCTGGCTTTCTTGGAGGTAAGTTGCTAAAAGCTAGTGGCATTTCTTCTGCTGGAAGCTCTCTAAAAGGAGATTTGAGCAATGAAAAGATTAAACCCTCAAAATATATAATGATAACTTATTGGGAAAGCAAAAAAGCTCATGAAGATGCACATAAAACAGATTTGTTTGTTAAGGCATTTGAAAAAATGAAAGATTATGTTGCGATGATTCCATATGAGGAATTTTATGAAATATTGAGGTGATAAAATGAAGAAGATGACTGAAAAAGCTTTAAGTGATGCTTTTGCGGGAGAATCAATGGCTCATATGAAATATTTGATATTCAGCGAGATAGCGGAAGAAGAAGGAAACAAAGATATAGCTCGCCTTTTCAGAGCAATTGCATTTGCGGAAAAAGTTCATGCAAAAAATCATTTAAAAAGCTTGGGGATTATAGGAAAAACATCTCAAAATATTGAAAATGCTATAAATGGAGAGAGATATGAAGTAGAGGAAATGTATCCGGTATATTATGAAACAGCAAATTTGCAAAATGAAGAAAGCGCAAAAACTTCCTTTAGATATGCTCTCGAAGCGGAGAAAATCCATGTTGAACTTTATAAAAAAGCAAAAAATGGTGGTATAGAAGGCGAAATATATATATGCCCCATTTGTGGTTATACTCATGTTGGCAAGCCACCAGAAAAGTGCCCGATTTGTAAGGCGGGCAAGGATAAATTTAAAAAATTTTAGGTGAGAAAATGAAAAAATATAAATGCATGATATGTGGCTATATATATGATCCAGAAGAAGGCGACATAGAAAACGGCATCCCGCCAGGCACCCTCTTTGAAGATTTGCCTGCGGATTGGGCGTGCCCGATCTGCGGGGCGAGCAAGGAAGATTTTGAAGAAATATGATCGAGGAAATAAAAAAAGATATATACTTTGTTGGAGCGATTGACTGGCATCGAAGGCTATTTGATGAGCTAATACCTTTGCCTGATGGAACAACTTACAATTCTTATCTAATAAAAGATGAAAAAATTGTTCTAATTGATACAGTTGATCCTTCTAAGGAAAGAGAGCTTGTTGAAAATTTGAATGAATTGGTTGGCAGAGTAGATTATATTGTTGCAAATCATGCGGAACAGGATCATTCAGGGGCAATTCCTGCAATACTCTCCATTTATAAGGAAGCAAAGGTTTTAACAAACGAAAAATGCAAGGAGTTTCTGAAGGATTTATTGTTAATACCAGATGAAAGATTTATTACAGTTGAAGACGGGCAGGAAATATCTATAGGAAAAAGAAAATTGAAGTTTTTACTCACTCCATGGGTTCATTGGCCTGAAACAATGCTTACCTATGCAAAAGAAGACAAAATTCTTTTTACATGCGATTTATTTGGCTCACATCTGGCAACAAGCAACATTTTTTCAAAAGATGAAAAATTATATTCCTCAGCAAAAAGATATTATGCGGAAATAATGATGCCTTTTAGGAATAAAATAAAGGAATACATTTCAAAGATAGAAAAAATGGAAATCGATATAATTGCACCCAGTCATGGCCCGATATATAAAGAAAAGGATTTTATATTAAATGCTTACAAGGAGTGGGTATCGGATAAGGTTAGGAAGGAAGTTGTAATAGCATATGTTTCAATGCATGGGAGCGTCGAAAAAGCGGTTTCATATCTTATAGATGAACTGGTAAAAAGGAAAATAGAGGTCAGGCCGTTTAATCTTTCAAAAACAGATATAGGAGAGCTTGCAATTTCCCTTGTTGATTGCTCTACTTTAATAGTTGCATCTCCTACTGTGCTCGGGGGGCTCCATCCGCTGGTTCTGTATGCATTGTATCTTGCTTCATTGCTTCGCCCTAAACTAAAATTTGTCTCCTTTATTGGCTCCTATAGCTGGGGAAGTAATGCATTGGCACAATTAAATGAAATTATTGGAAAGATGAAAGTGGAAGTTATAGAGCCATTGATAATGAAAGGGCATCCCAAGGAAAAAGATTTTGAGAGAATAAGAGAAATGGCGGAGGAAATAGAGAAAAGGCATAGCAAATTATGAATAGCAATAAATTAAGAAAAATAACAAGAGAATTTAATAAGCATAGAGCCCCTGAATGTTTTGCAAGAACATTGAGAAATGGAAGGAATAATCTTGTAATTGTTTTCTCGGGAACATCTTCCTTTTCCTGCTGTTTTGATGAGCATTTTGAAGACTATAGGCAATTGCTTAAAGAGGAAAATGAAAATTATGAGATTGAAAAAGTGATAAGGATTGGAAATGCTTTTGTTGTAACATATAAAAAATTACCTGATACAGCTTGCAACTCTTTTTAGTCCTTCTTCTATCAAACTCAGATTTTCGACAAGTGGGCCATAACTTATTCTCACCGCCTGCCTTAAAGTATCTCCAAAGCCCATTCCAGGAATAAAAAGAACACCTGTCTTCTTTAAAATTCTTTTTACAAATTCTTCCCCATCTTCATTTACTTTCATAAGGGTATATAATCCTCCCTGAGGAACCAGACAGGGCATATTCAGATATTCTTTTATACAATTGATGGTTACTTCAGCCGCCTTTTTGTAATCGTTTTTTATCTTCTCTATATATTTCTTTAAGCTCTTATCCTGAATTGATTTTTCAATATATGAAACAAAGGTCATTTGATGCATTGTATCCGGGCATAATATAGTGCATTGCTGTACTCTCTCCAACCCTTCAATTATTTCCTCATTTGCATCAACCCACCCCATCCTCCTTCCCAGACCACGCCCCCATTTCGAGTTGCTGTGCACTGCAATTAATTCAGGGTAATCCGATGGGCTAAAAGAAAAATATGCGGGGGGCTTTATGAAGCATTGGGTTTTGTAGGCATAATCTATTATAAGGTAAGATTCATTTTCATGGCATATATCTATTATTGTTTTTACAAAGCTATCACCAAAAACTTGTGAAGATGGATTATCAGGTGATGGAAAGATAATTAACTTGGGCTTTTCCTTATGATATATTTCCTTAAATTCCTCAGATAATTCATAATCTGGTTTATACTCCCATTCTTCCTCATCAAGGACTTTAAGCCTTACTATCTTTGTTTCTTTATTTACCATCTTTATTTGTCCTGGATAATTTGCATATGTTGGGTCAAAAATTAAAATTTTATCTTCCTTATCGAGAAGAGAGATTAATAAATCATGGGTGAGCTGGGTTGAAGATTGTCCAACAATAATATTTTCTTTTTCAATTTTAACTCCGAAAAGTTCTTTTTCCATTTTCGAAATTGCCTCCCTACATTCATCCAACCCGAGAGTTGGGCTATATGCCCCAGATTCATGAAACTTTTTTCTATCCTGACATATTTCCATATATTCCTCTCTTAGCAATTCTGGTGAATGATGCCCAACCCATCCTCCTCCAAAAGAAATCACTTCATCTGGATCAAGCCCCATATTTATAATGTTCTGTCTGCTGGCCATTTTCATTATTTGGCGTATCGGTGATGGCTCATTTATCATCTCTTTTACAAGGTTTGATAAACCCATAATGGTGTATCTCAAATATGGTTATATTTTTTTTGTAATCTTATCTTTTTTATCTCATACACCTTTTTGCCCCCAAAAGATTTTATTTCCGCCTCAATTATTTTCATCCTATACTTATAAATCGGACAATCAACAACGAGCGTCTCATATTCTCCTCCTTCACCGCTTATATTTACTCCATACCTCTCGTTTAACTCTTTCATTTCTTCTATAAATTTTTCATCCATAATTCTTCCAAGAAATCTCTCATCCATCCCCCCCGCAGCAACCGCCACCACCATGCAAGAAAAGCCAGCATCCAGGATATCATAAAGCAGGTCATCCTGCTTCTTGCGCCATAAGGGGGCAAAGGATTTTATATCCAAATCTTCCGCAACTTTTTCTATTCTTGTTTTCTGGTACTCGCTCTCTATAGCTCCATATACAACTCCATCAACATCTGCTTTTTTTATAGCCCTTTTTAAATCATCGAGCTCATTGCCAGAGGTTTTTTCAAAAATAAGAGGAATTCCCACTGATTTTGATATAAAAGGAGTTAAATCTATATTTTCTACATGGTACATCCATGAAAAATCTTTTGCTTTAATAGTTATAAGATATTTTATATTCCACCCATAATTCATAGCAACATACATTGCATGCAATGAATCTTTTCCCCCGCTTATAAGGCATCCTACATTCATCCTAAATCATGCTCATCTTTTATGTCTCCAAATATCTCTTCTATAAGATCTTCCATTGTCACAAGCCCTAAAATTCTTCCATCAATTGATTTAATAACCGCCATGTGGGTTTTTCTTCTCTGCATTTCTCTTAGAATATCATCCGCATTCATTGATGGATCCACCTTAATTATATTTCTGGCTATTTGCCTAATTTTCATATTCTTATCAATTGAAGAAGCATAAATGGCGTCCTTTACATGAACCATTCCTATTATATCATCTTTATTTTTTCCATATACTGGAAACCTGGAATAACCTGTCCTCAAAAACTTTTTCAGAAAGGATTCCACAGTTTCATTTTCACTAACACACACCATTTTCTCTGGAGGTATGCATATTTCCTTAACTTTTGTATCATTAAAATCGAAGATTTCTTCTATTAATTTCTTTTCATCTTTTTCTATTGTTCCATTTTTTACACCAATATCAAGCATTATTTTTATTTCTTCTTCATCAACTCTTGATTTTTCTTCATCTTTTTTAACTAACTTTAAAACAATTTTTGAAAAAGAGTAGAGGATTTTTGCTATAGGATAAAAAATTTTTCTTATAAGGTATAAATAATTTGCTATCTTGATTGCAAATTTGTAGTTATTAACACCAAATGCTTTTGGTAAAGCTTCTCCAAAAACTATTACAGAAAATGTCATCAATGCGGTAATTAAACCAATTCCAATGCTTCCAAAAAAATTTGCTGATATCACCCCTCCAATAACTGATGCGGTTACGTTTACAATATTATTGCAGATTGTAATTGAATTTATGACTTCTTCGGGTTTTTCAAGTAGTTTTTCAAGTAAGATAGCTTTCTTATTATTTTTAATTGCCTCGCCTCTTATCCTTATTCTATCAACTGATACAAAGGCCATTTCTGCGGCTGAAAAAAATGAAGATAGTGCAAGTAATATGCATATGAGTATTATCAGGACCCACCATAACATTTTTTTCTGATAAAAAGAGAGTTATATAATTTTTTTGTTTTTTTAAAGTAAGCAGAAATAGCTTATGGAATAAAAAGTGTTTTCATTCAAAAAAGATATGGTGTTAATGTGCGCTATTATCTCGCAATTGAGAGCAAAATTTTTTAATTGATGTTTTAATATTTTAATATGGATAAAGAAGAAGCAATTAAAAGAATCGAATGGCTCAGGAAAGAAATAAACAGGCATAATTACCTTTATTATGTTTTGAATAAGCCAGAAATATCTGATGAAGAATATGACAAATTAATGCAGGAGTTAATATCTCTCGAGCAAAAATATCCTGATTTAATAACACCAGACTCACCCACCCAGAGAGTTGGGGCACCTCCTGCTGAGGAGTTCAAGACTGTAGCTCATGTAAAGCCTATGCTCAGTTTGGATACTGTAAATGATGTTGAAGAAGTAATTTCTTTTGATAAAAGAGTAAAAAAGGAGGTGGGTAGCGAGAATATAGAATATGTTGCGGAGCCAAAAATGGATGGTTTGAGCGTCGAGCTAATATATGAAAACGGGAGATATATTCGGGGCTCTACAAGAGGAGATGGAATAAATGGGGAGGATATTACTGAGAATATAAGGACAATAAAAGCGGTGCCACTTTTGCTAAGGGGTGAGGAAATTAAACCACCATCTTTTCTCGCAGTGAGGGGAGAAGTAATAATGCATATTGAAGATTTTGAAAAATTTAATAAGGAATTAATTGAGAAAGGGGAAGAGCCAATGGCAAATCCAAGAAATGCAGCATCTGGTTCATTGAGAAGACTTGATCCTAGAGAAACCGCTATGCGTCCGCTTGATATATTCTTCTATGAAATAATGCGAGCGGATGGAATTGAGATAAAAACCCAATGGGAAGCGCTAGAATTGCTTAAAAAATGGGGTCTAAAAACAAATCCTCACTCAATAAAGTGTAGCATTATAGAAGAGGCAATAAAATATCACGAAGAAATGAATAGGAAGAGGGAAGAGTTGAGCTACGAAATAGATGGAGTGGTGATAAAAGTAAACGAAATTAAATATCAAACCCTTTTAGGAGAAAAAACTCGTTCCCCAAGATGGGCCATTGCCTATAAATTCCCACCCCGCAAGGAAGAAACGCAGGTGATGAATATAGTTGTTCAAGTTGGAAGAACAGGCATCCTCACGCCTGTTGCACTTCTTAAACCAGTTGATGTTAAAGGTGTTACTGTATCAAGGGCAACATTACATAATGAAGATTATGTAAAACAAAAGGATGTTAGAATAGGTGACTGGGTAAGAGTTGGGAGGGCGGGAGATGTCATACCTGAGGTAATGGAAGTGATAAAGGAAAGAAGAACGGGTAACGAAAAAATTTTTTCAATGCCAGATAAATGCCCGGTTTGTGGAAGCAGTGTTGTAAGAGATGGAGCATATTATAGATGTACAGGTGGTTTATCTTGCATATCCCAGCTAAAAAGGAGTATAGAGCATTTTGCTTCAAAAAGAGCGATGGATATTGAAGGACTTGGAGGAAAAACAGTTGAACTGCTAGTAGACAGGGGAATTATAAAAAGGGTCAGTGATATATACAAAATAAAGAAAGAAGATCTGTTAAATCTTCCCAGATTCGGAGATAAATCTGCAGAAAATTTAATAGAAGGAATAGAGAAAAGCAAGGAAAAGGACCTTGCTCGGTTTATTTATGCTTTAGGCATTCCTAATGTGGGAGAGCATATGGCAAAATTGCTTGCAGAGAAATTTAAAGATATTGATACTCTGATGAATGCAAAAGAAGAGGATTTGATGAGCGTGCGAGAAATAGGACCTGAAACAGCGAGCAGTATTGTAAATTTCTTTAAGGAGGAAAAGAATAGGAATGAAATAGAGGAATTGAAAAAATGCGGAATAAAAATGAAATATGAAGAAACAAGAGGAAAATTATCTGGAATAACATTTGTTTTCACAGGCGAGTTAAAGAGTTTTAGTAGAGAGGAGGCAAAAGAAATTGTTGAAAAAATGGGAGGAGGAGTTGCATCCTCTGTAAGCAAAAAAGTTGATTATGTTGTTGTGGGTGAAAACCCAGGTAGCAAATATGAAAAAGCAAAAGAACTTGGATTGAAAATAATAAATGAGGAGGAATTTAAGAAAATTATAGGGGAAGGGAGTTAACTTTAAAACCCCTGATATGAAGTAGCCTTCTTCTTAAGGAAAAATTTAATTTATCTAAAAGTATTATGCTCGGTGATTTAATGGAAAAGAAAACAGTTGAAGAATTGTTGGAAAAGGCAAAAAAGCCCGCGCAGGAAGCACTGAAGTTGCATCCCTTTTATAAAGGAAAAGTTCAAATAATGCCAAAATGCCCTATAAGAAATTTTGATGATTTTGGAATATGGTATACGCCAGGTGTTGCGGAGCCGTGCAAGGATATTGCAAAAAATCCAGAGAAGGTTTTTGAGCACACCAACAAAGGAAATTATGTTGCGGTTGCAAGTGATGGGACAAGGGTGCTTGGACTGGGTGATATCGGCCCGCTTGCTGGATTGCCAGTTATGGAAGGAAAAGCTCTACTTTTTAAATATCTCGGAGGTGTGGATGCATTTCCAATAATGATAGATACAAAGGATGCGGAAGAATTTATACAGGCGGTAAAATGGATTGCCCCTACATTTGGAGGGATAAATCTTGAAGATATTTCATCGCCAAAGTGCTTCTATATTCTTGACAGACTCAGAGAAGAGCTCGATATACCTGTATGGCATGATGATCAGCAGGGAACAGCAGCTATAACCCTTGCGGGTGTGATAAATGGGCTTAAAGTAGTTGGAAAAAAACTCAATGAAGTTACTTTTTCAATAATTGGAACAGGAGCAGCAAACATATGTCTTATAAGGACTTTGATAAAAGCGGGAGTAAATCCAAAAAATATAATTGCTGTTGACTCAAAAGGAATTTTGCATCCTAACAGGAAAGATATAAATGAAATGAAGGAAGAAAATCCCTATAAATACAAGATAGCGATGGAAACAAATGGTGAAGGAAGAGAAGGAGATATGAAGGAAGCAATAAAGGGCACGGATGTATGCATCGCCGCCTCAAAACCCGGGCCAGGAACAATTAAAAAAGAATGGGTTGTGGAAATGAATGATGATGCAATAATGTTTGCTGAAGCAAATCCCATACCAGAGATATGGCCCTGGGAGGCAAAAGAAGCGGGAGTTAGAATATTTGGAACAGGGAGGAGTGATTTTCCAAACCAAGTAAATAATAGCCTTGGTTTCCCTGGCATATTCAGAGGCACATTAGATGTTAGGGCGAAGACAATAACTGATGAGATGCATATAGCTGCAGCATATGCAATAGCGGAAGTCGCTGAAAAGAAAGGATTAAGAGAAGATTATATTGTTCCAACAATGGATGAATGGGAAGTATTTCCTCATGAAGCAACCGCGGTCGCAATGAAGGCAATTGAGCAGGGAGTAGCAAGAATAAAGCTAAGTAGTGAAGAAATTTATGAAATGGCGGAAAAAGCGATAAGAAGTGCAAGAGAGCAAACCCAGCTTTTAATGAAACACGGTTTAATAAAAATTCCATGAGGAGGAACGAGGAAAATCTATATGAAATAGAGAAAGCAATAGAGAAGTTGAAAGAAGAGAACAGAAGCATACCGATAATTGTAGAAGGAGAAAAAGATGTAAAAGCACTGCATGAATTGGATGTAAGAGGAGAGATAATAACACTCCATGGAAGTGTATCAAATTTATGCGATGAGATTGCTTTAAAGTATAAAGAAGTAATTATCCTTACTGACTGGGATGAAGAAGGATGGAAATTATGCAGAAGAATAGAAGAAAATCTTAGAGGCAGGATAAAATGCAATACTGATTACAGAATAATTTTTTCTAAAATCATGAATTCAAGAAATGTTGAAGGAATGCCAAAATTCATAAAAAATTTAAGAAAAAAGGTTCGTGAAAAAAGCGAAAAAATCATCTCAAAATAAGAAGATAAGCCTCTATTTCATTCTCCACAACTTTTCCTTCATAGTACATCTTTGCAATCAGCTTATGCTTTCCAATTGTATTACATATCTCCCATTCATATGGTTTTTCATTATCTTCATATTTCAATTCATTATCTAAATAAAATTCAACTTTTTCATAATTTCCCTCTACCTTCATATTCATTTTTCCAATTATAAATGTTTTACCAATTTTTGCTATTTTTCTTCCCATTATGTAAAGATATCCTTCCTCTGGCTCCTTTATTCCTCCTATTCTTATATGTAGCACGGGTGATTGCCACCATATACTTCCTTTTATTTTTTCAACCCCATCAATTGTATTCAACTCTTCATAATAGCCTTCATTTGTTCTTTCCCATATTATTCTGAGATAAGAATTTCCATAAATCTCTTTTCCTACTATTTGGGAATATATACCATCTACTTTTGCAAATGCAATTGCATATAAATCAGTTGCATCCTCAGGCAAATCTATTTCTTCCTCCCAAATTTTTCCATCCCAGTATGTGCCTCCTCTATAACTTCCATTATATTCATCATGAATTTCTCCTCTTATTCCATTTGATATATCAGAAAAGCTATAAACTAAATAAGTTTCCTCTGCTACAAGTGCCCCATAAACCTGCCATTTAAGTGTAATTTTATTTCCTTTAAAAAATTCCTCATCATTACACCACATTATATAAGGTTGAGCCAGATCTGTTTGATGAAGAGCAACTCTTATTACCTCAGCAATATACCCGCTTTTTTCATCTCCAAATTGTCTTTCTGGTGGGTCCTTTATTTTAGACATCTCAGGTGTTATCCATAGAATATTGCATCTCTCATATCTTCCTACCACAAATTCTTTTTCCGTTTTGCTACTCGCCCCATACGCCCAAGCCGCTATACAGCCCGGCGCCTCATAGCCCACCGTAAGAGGAATTGTGCCAACGGTATCTTCATTTAAAATTCCTCCATAAGAGCCGATAAATTCACCTAGGCGAAGAGATGAGATGTGATAAAAATAGAAGTCAGGAGGTGCATAATAATATATTTTTCCAGAAGGGGAAATTGCTGAAACATCTTTATGCGTGGAAGACCAAGGGTAAAGAATCATTCTTGCTCCTCCATGAAAATCAACTCCCACTCTTATTGAATGATTTTCTATAAAACTGCATAGCGTTTTACCATTTATACTTCCCCAGAGTTTTGAATTTACACCTTGCCAGTCATAATCTGCTTCTCTGTTCAAATCCCATCCATTTTTATCCCATCTCTGCTTGTTATCAAATCCATATGGATTATGGCTTATTTCAATGTATATCTCTCTGTTATCCAGAAGATATTTTATCCATTTATCATTTTCATCTATTCTATCCATCAGCCATTTTGTAAACCAGTATAAACCAATTGTTCCGACAGTTTCATCTCCATGAGGGCCCCCTAAAAATAAAACTTCTGGTTTCAAAAAACCATTACTCTCATTTGTTATCCTTAAATAATACAAATCATATCCTCCATCAACTTTTCCATATCCAAAAATTTCATTTGCTTTAAAAACCTCAATGTATTCTGGATGCTTCTCTTCCAGGCTTTTATACCAGGAAACAAGTTCTTCATAGCTCTCAGGCTTCTTTTTTTCGTAATATGCCTGTGAAAAACTTGTAGCAAATGTTATAAAAATAGCAAATATCGCCACCAATTTACTTTTTTCAATCATTTTAACACCATCATGTATTTTTAAGCGGATAAAAAACTTTTCTGATAGCCTAGATCAGCTTATTTTTTTCTTATGGCTCTATATATGCAATACAATAGCCCGCCATAAAAGACAGCACATCCAATTATTGCCATTGCTATTGCGCCCGCGGACATTTTATCCTCCATAAAAGGAAGGAAATTAAGAAAATCAGTAAAAAAATTAATAAGCCACCCAAAGAATAGCTAAAGAGAGTGATTGAGGAGGCTATAAGCATGAAAAGAAGCACCGCTGGAGCAAAAAATTTTAAAGAGAAACTCCACCATCTTCCAACTTTTATTTCCGATACTTTATTTATATACTTCCTTAATTTTTCCTCTCCCATTAAATAGGCAAATATTATGCATTCAAGCAAACCAACAACAACAAGTGCAAAATCCGAAATAAAGTGGTCCGCTGTTTCTATTAAATATATATTTTTTCCAATTAAAAGTCCAGAGATTAATCCAATAGAGCATATTATAAAATTTGAAAGTTGCCTCATTATTTTAAATTTCTCACTTATGCTCTTTGAAATCGCCTCAACCATTGAATATGCGGAGGTCAATCCAAATAATAATAGAATAGAGAAAAAGATTATTCCAAAAATTGTTTGCATGAATGGAATTTTTGATATAACTGTTGGATATGTTACAAATGCCAGGGCGAAGCCACTCCTCGCAATTTCTTCAAATTCCATTCCAGTGGCAAAAGATAGATAACCGAGGGTGCTAAAAACCGCAAAACCTCCTAAAAATGCAATTCCACTATCTGCAAATGCGGTAATGAAGGAGTTGTTGGCTATATCTGATTTTTTTTCTAAATAGCTTCCATAGGCAATCATTATTCCTTGAGCAAGGGATAGGGAAAAGAAAACTTGTGCAAAAGCGGACAGCCAGGTAGAGGGCAATAAAAGTTTTGAGAAATCGGGAGAAAGATAAAATTCTAATCCTTCCATAGAATTTGGCAATGATAAACCAACGAATGTCAATATAAGGAGTAGTATCACTGGAAATGGAACCGCTATTGAAGAAAATTTACCGATGGATTTAACTCCTTTATAAAGAATAAGATAAATAGCAACCCATACAAAAAGAATTGAAAAAATAATTTGTTCTCCACTAACTAAAAATTTGTTATAGAAAAAAGAAGATGCATTTGGTTCCCATACCATGAAAATTGAATGAAAAATATAACATAAGCTCCATCCAACTATCACGCAGTAATATATTGAGATAAAAAATGCAACAACCACACCCAACCATCCCGCAAACTCACTTCTTTTAGATATTTTTTTAAGCGATAATGGAGAAGATTTTCTAAAAATACTACCTATGGCAATTTCCGCCATTAAAAGAGGGATTCCAACAACAAAAAGAGCAATTATATATGGAATTAAAAAAGCACCTCCACCACTTTTATAGCAAACATATGGAAAACGCCATAAATTTCCTAAACCAACCGCTGAGCCAATTGCTGCAAACAAAAACGAAGCCCTTGACTGCCATTTCTCCACATTTGTAATCAATTTGATATATTTATATGTTTAATTCCGCATTTTTGAACAATTATTGAGAGGTTCTTCTTTTCACTAACTGGTGAAAGAAATAGAATCTAAAAACTAATAAACATATTATAAAACCAAAATTTCATTCTTACTTCTTGAAATATTCCATTTTTTTGTTTTTGATCTAACTGTTTCTCCAAATGTTCTTTTAACTCCTGATAGAATTTTTCCTTACTTTTATTACAGACTCTATCCCTTCTTTGCCCAGATAATTAAAATTCTCTTTACTATCTATCCTCTTTCTCCACAAACTCTCTTTATTTTCTTATTGCCTGTATTCTTCTTTGCCCTCTCTATCAATGGTTTCAAAATTTTTCCATCACCAGTCTTTTCATCAGGTATTTAAAAGGCAAGTAATTTCTTTATTTTTACATCAACTGCAATATGTACTTTACTCCATCCTTTTCTTATTCCCCACTTATCTCTCATCTACTCTCTATTCGTTATTTTCACCCGGAAGAATCATATCATCTTCAAAACCTTGCAAAAGAAAATCAATGTTTATCTTTTGCAATCTCTTACATATAGAACAATCCACTCTTTTTAGCTTTGGTATATATTGCTAGAGTTTCCTCAGAAATTCTTTATCTAGCAAATGGAAGAAAAGCAACATGAATATGGAAATTTATATGGTCTTCCTCTTTTCTTGTGTCTCATTTTTTCTAATTCTTAATCTCATGTTTCTATGAAATCGAGAGATATGTAAAATTCTCCTCTCCTTACCAGCTTTTCATTATATTCGCCCCAATTTATTTCTGGCATTTTTATTTCCCTGCATCTTCAGCGAAAAATATTTAAATTTACATCCAATTTATTGACGTTCAAAAAAAGAACGTCCAGGTGTTGATATGAAAATATTGTTGGTTAATGCATATAAAAATGCGGGATATTTTAGCAGACTCAGAGCAAAGTTTTTCATTCCTTCATTAACACTTTCTCAGGTTGCAGCATGCACTCCCAGAAAATATGAAATAAAAATAGTAAATGAATGGTATGAAAAAGTTAATTTTGATGAAGATTGTCATCTTGTAGGTATTTCCGCTTTTACTCCCGATGCCTATCGGGCTTATGAAATTGCTGATAAATTCAGGGAGAGAGGAATTAAAGTTGTTATCGGTGGCTACCATGCAACCGCAATGCCGGAAGAAGCAAAGGAGCACGCGGATGCCGTTGTTATAGGAGAAGCGGAAAATAGCTGGCCAAACTTAATAAATGATTTTGAAAAAGGAAAATTGAAGCCATATTATGGGTGGGAAAAAATAAAAGGTGAAGATATTCCTCCCGCAAGAAGGGATTTGGATAATTTGCGCCCGTTTTCCTCAGCCCTCCAGGCGACGAGAGGATGCCCATATAGGTGTGGGTTTTGTCAGCTAACTGGTTTTGGTGATAGCATACATAGAAAGAGGAGGATAGAGGATGTTATAAGGGAATTTTCTTTTTTGCCAACCAAGTTGGTTTGGTTTCATGATGCGTCTCTAACAATTGATAAGGAATATAGCAAAAATCTTTTCAGTAAAATTATTGAGAGTAAAATCAGAAAAAAATGGATTGCATTTGGAAACATGCACATTCTTTCAAAAGATACGAAAATTCTGAAACTGGCAAAAAAAGCGGGTTGTGTTGGATGGATGGTCGGGCTTGAAAGCATTTCTCAAAGAATAATTGATGAAGAGATTAAGAAAAAAGGAAATATAGTAGAGGAGATTCCAAAAATGGTTGAAAGAATTGAAAAAGAGGGAATGATGGTATGGGGTTCTTTCATTTTTGGTTTTGATAATGATGGAAGAGATGTTTTTGATGCAACCTATGAAAAAATATGTGAGTGGGGAATATCTCTTGCACAGTTTGCCATTTTAACTCCTTTGCCAGGAACTCCTATATTTCAAAAAATTTTGAGAGAGGGCAGAATAATAACATTTGATTGGTCAAAATATGATATGGCACATGTTGTTTTCAATCCAAAAAATATGAGCATTAAAGAGCTTGAAGAAGGTGTTAGAAAAATTTGCAGAAAATTTTATTCAATTGATCAGATAGCAAAAAGAGCTTTTAATACAAAAGGTTTATTCAACAAATTCCTAAATCTTTTTGCAAATTTAAGTGCAAGAAGCCTTTGGAATTTCTATTTTAACAAACAAAAATAATTAATAGAAAAAATATTTAACTTGTGGATTATAAAAGCCTTGGATTTAAAGCGGGACTAGAAATTCATCAGCAAATAGATACACATAAACTTTTTTGCCCATGCCCATCTGAGCTAAGCGAAAAAGCGGAAGAAACATTCTCGAGAAAATTGAAGGCAACAAAATCAGAAACCGGCCTTACTGATAAGGCAGCAATTGAAGAGGAGAAAAAGGGCAGAAAATTTATCTACTACATCACTCCCTCCTCCTGCCTGGTGGAGGCGGATGAGGAGCCACCCCATGAGGTAAATCAGGAGGCAATTGATTTTGCGATAATGGTTGCGATCATGTTTGGAGCGACAATTTTTGATGAGATACATTTTATGAGGAAAATTGTTATAGATGGGTCAAATACAACGGGTTTTCAGCGCACCGCCCTTATTGCGATGAATGGAAAAGTGGGCGATGTAAATATTGAAACAATATGCATAGAGGAGGATGCTGCCCGCAAAATAGAGGAAAATGAAAGAGAGGTTAAATATTCTTTAGATAGGCTAGGTATCCCTTTAATAGAGATTGCTACTTCCCCGACAATTTCCTCTCCCTTGGAGGCAAAGGAAATTGCTGAAAAAATAGGTTTGATGCTCAGAGCGACAAAAAAAGTGAAGAGAGGAATTGGCACGATAAGGCAGGATTTAAATGTTTCAATAGAAGGAGGAGCAAGGGTGGAGATAAAAGGTGTTCAAGAGCTGAATGATATTCCAAAAATACTTGAAAATGAGGTTAAAAGGCAAATTGAGCTCATTGAGGTAAGCAAGCGATTGAAAAACTTAAGTTTTGATTTTGAAATAAAAGATGTAACAAAAGTTTTTGAAAATACATCTTCAAATTTCATAAAAAAAGCGATTGAGAAAGGATTTGTTAAGGCAATAAAGCTCCCGGGTTTCAAAGGAATATTATCTGGGGTAATATATAAAGAGCACCGCCTTGGAAAAGAGCTTGCAATGCATGCAAAAATAAATGGTGGAGGAATAATTCATTCAGATGAGCTTCCGAATTATGGAATAAGTGAGGAAGAGGTACTGAAAATAAGAGAGGAGTTGAAATGTGGGGAAAATGATGCTTTTGTTATATCCGCTGGAAATGCAGAAAATGTGGAAAAATGTCTCAGGGCGGTTTTTGAAAGAGCTAAAAAAGCGTGTGAGGGGGTGCCTAAGGAAGTAAGAAAAGCTATTCCAGATGGAACAAGTGAATATATGCGCCCTCTTCCTGGGGCGGAGAGAATGTATCCAGAGACAGATATAAGGCCAATAAGGATAAGCAGGGAAAGAATTGAAAAAATAAAAAGAGCAATGCCCGAGATGCCAGATAAAAAAATTGATAGAATATTCTCATCCTATAAACTGACAAAAGAGGAAGCCAGCCAGCTTGTAATGCTTGAAAAAGATGAGATCTTTGAAGAGATTGCGAAAAAATTCGGGCAAGAAAAAATTGTTTCAAGAATACTGCTGAATATAATTCCTCAAATAGAAAAAGATGGTTATGAAGTGAGTAAAGAAATGATCGAGATTGTTTTAAAAGGGCTAAATGAAAAAAAATATGCAAAAGAGGGCATAGAAAAGTTGCTCGCATATTTAGCAAAAAATAGAGAAGCAAATCTTGATTCCGCAATAAAGGCCTGCGGGCTTGGCTATTTAAGCGATGAAGAAGTAAGGGAATTCATAAAAAAAGTTATAATTGAGAGAATAGAGTTCATCAAAGAAAAAGGAGAAAATGCAATTCAGCCGCTTATGGGCATTTTAATGGCACATTTGCGCGGGAGGGCGGATGGAGCAACAATAAATAGAATATTAAAAGAGGAAGTAGAAAAAATAATTTATAAGAGGTAGGTGAGGCTTTAATCACCAGCATCAAGGATGGTGCATAATAAATATAAGGCCAGATATTCGTTAGATTACTTGACGGGTTTTTTTATTTTTTTCACCTAGAATAAAAAATATTTTTAGCCAAAATACAGGATGCAGATTCTTTATTCCGTGTATAAGAGTTATATAGGGTTTTATATCATTCACTTTTTAGCTTTTAAGTCTCTATTTTTATCGATACCAAAAACTTGGAAATTTGTCTTTCTAGATATAATAGTCAATGTTCTTCCAGTGCACAACCTGCATCAATTATCAGCGTTTTTTTATTTTTTGAAATAAGATAGCCCAATATTATCTCTTTTTTACCTCCAAAATGGGCGTTTTCCCAGATGTAATCCACTATATCTTTATAAGTTATATTAGGGAATTTTTTGAGAGAACATATGTACTATGCACCTCTTTTCTTCGTTTCTTTTGTTCTCTTTATGCCTCTCCAGAAACAATTGTTTACTTCAATCGTTTTTTAAGCCTTGAAGAAATCTAGTAAATTCTTCCATTAAACCTAAAAGGCTTCTAAGCCCAAAAAAGCCGCTCAATGGAAAAACAATAAATCCTGTAAACCTGTGATGCTTCTACAAAACCCTCCAAAGCTTAGGCTACTCAATAAAAACGGGACAGAACAAGCATTGGCGAAGAAGCCAATATCACCTTTACACTCACCCATTCGACAAAAAAGGAATAAGTCATAAAAAGTATAAAGCATCTAAAAGGGAAAAGGATATTCAGATTCAATCATTTGGGAAACCTACTTTTGTAGCATACATGAAACTCGATATAAACTAATCCTTTTGATGCTTCACCCAAATAATAGGAAAACTAGCCTTTGGAATCCATTAACCCTCAAACCCACCAAAATAGGGAATTGAGATCTCCTCAAATCGTTATTAAAATGTTATTCAAATATGGTCTCAAATAATTTCTTTCCAGAAAAGAAATTTTTTGATGCTAATTGAAAACATCTCTTTATTTAAACACCTTTCATGCTCTAAAATCATGAGCGTCATCTTTCCCCTCCATTATATTCTTCCGATTCCCCTCAAATGAATAATATCCATCAACTCAAAATTTTATTAAACTGCTGTTTTGACCATTTCAAGAGCTATGTCCGCTTTAATAGCTCTGCTCTCGTCTCCTCTTACAAAATTATTATTCTAAGAAAAGCATTTGCGGGATCAAAAGATTTAAATCAACGCATTTTTTATATCTCCCCTTAATATCTTCATTATCTATCTGAGCTTGGTTATTGTTATGTTCTAAACCATTATACGCTATTGGAATGCAATGAATTAATTCGCATAACTTTAAAAAATATTTATTAAATGCGATCCTGTAATGCTCTCTTCTCTTGCTAAAATTTAATTATTTTATCTTTTCCTGTTTTTTGTATTCATTATATTTCTCCATCAATCGCATTTAGTATTTTCTATTTTATATTTGGCTTTAGCTTTTTATCAGATTAGCATATTTCTTTAGGATACCTCATTTTTTTCAAATCGCCTTTTCAACAAATCTTTTATTGCAACTATTGCATTTATACATTTGTTTTATAACGTATTTATTATATCTTTTACCAGCATTTACAACATCTTCACATCCATAATATTGGGCATTTCATTTTCCCCCAAAGAGAAAATGAAAAGGGATTTATAGATGTCAGGAATATGTGGAAAAGCAAATTCCCGAAAAATTAAAATAAAAATACAAGCATTTCAATCTATGAAGCTAGAAGAAGAATTTCCTCTGTTAAAGGAGATAAAAAGCGAGGAAATAAGAGGGAAGGTTGAGAAATGTTACGAAATTGCAATGAAAAGAGGAAAATGGAATAGCTTGAGAGAAATACCATTTACATTACTCCTTGAAAAGCCATATTCATATGTTGAGCATGTAAATAATGTAGCAAAGATGGCATATGAGATAGGAAAGATTAAGGGATTAAATATGGACAACTTAATTGCGGGTGCAATTCTGCATGATATAGGAAAACTGCTTGAATATGAAAAGAAGGATGGAAAGGTTGTTAAATCAAAATTTGGAAAATATATTCGCCATCCTGTGAGTGGGGCATCAATTGCAATGGAAGTAGGGCTTAATGATGAGATAGTGAATATAATTGCTTCTCATTCAAAAGAAGGAGAATTTGTTGAAAGATGCGAGGAAGCGATAGTTATTCATCACTGTGACTTTATAGATTTTGAAATTGCGGGTGGTAAACCATGAAAATAAATGAAGAAAGTTTTTCCGGAACTGAAAATGAGAGAGATTGCATAGTTAGAGTTTTTCCTGGAGATGGAGAAATTATTCTGAAAAGCAAGATATCTCTATACAAAGAGCACATAGAAGAAATAGTTAGGAAAAGGCTGGAGGAAATTGATGTAAAAGCAAATGTTGAAATAACTGAAAATGGGGCAATAGATTATGTTATAATATCACGCCTTGAATCCGCAATTGCAAAAGCAACAGGTGAGGATATTGTTGATAAAAAATTTAAAAGAGGAAAAACATCAAAGGATAGGATCAGGAGGAGTAGATTATATATTCCAGGAAATAATCCCAGGTTAATAAATAGTGTTGGAGTATATGAATGCGATTGTATAATTCTTGATTTAGAAGATTCTGTAATTTTTGAGCATAAAATAGATGCACGTTATCTCGTAAAAAATGCTTTAAAAAATCTTGATTTTGGAAAATCTGAAATATGGGTAAGAATAAATAAGGAAATGGCAAGAGATGATATATTGCAAATAGCATATGGAAATCCTCATGGACTATGTATTCCAAAAACAGAGAGCAAGGAAGATGTAGAGGTAATAGAAAAAATAATTGATGAAGCAGGTCTTGATTGCTATTTAATGCCAATAATAGAAACTGCTAAAGGAGTTGCAAATGCAAATGAAATTGCGAGAGCAAGTGAAAGAATTGTTGCAATTGCATTTGGGGCGGAAGATTATTCAAGGGATGTAGGATGCAAGCGCACCTGGGAAGCATTATTTTATCCAAGATGCCAAGTTTTAATTGCGTGCAAATCTGCTGGTTTGCAGGCTTTAGATACAATTTATCCAAATGCTGAAGATGAAAAAGGACTGAGCGAAGAAGCGAGAAGAGTTTTTGAAATGGGTTTTGATGGAAAGGGAGCAATTCATCCTTCCCAGATTGAAATAATTCATGAATGTTTTACTCCAACAGCTGAGGAAATAGAGGAAGCAAAGAGAATAATAGAAAAAATAGAAGAGGCCAAGAAAAAAGGGTTAGGTACCGCTACTATTGATGGAAGAATGATTGATTTGCCTGTTGAGAGGAAAGCAAGGAGAATACTAAAGCTTGCGGAGATAAAATAAAATATCCTAATGCTATTTTATTCCAGCAGGGGTAGCCAAGCGGATAAAGGCGCAAGGTTCAGGGCCTTGTGGCGCAGGCCTTCGTGGGTTCGAAATGCAAACGAAAATCCCACCCCCTGCATTTCTAGCTTTTTGGAAGAATTTTAATAAATTCGGGATTTAGTATTATGAAATTGTTTCATTCCAAGGAGATAGATTTTCAAAAAATAGCTCTCGCCCTTAAAGAAAATTTTGGGGTTGAAATAAAAGATGCCGGGTTTCTTGAGGTGCCAGTGAATGGATATAATAAAAGGAGGGGGCAATATGATGCAAAATATCTTTTGAAATTTATTTCAGATGCCTCAATATGGGTTGTGGATGTAGATATCTATATTGAAGGAATGAACTTTGTTTTTGGGCTCACAATCGCGAATAGGGCAATTGTATCCAGTTATAGAATTCCTCAAGAAATAATAGCAAAGGAAGTTGTTCATGAAGTTGGGCATTTATTTGGTTTGAATCATTGTAAAAATGAATGTGTAATGAGATTCTCAAATAGTGTGGCGGATGCAATTACGAAGCAAGCATTTTTATGCTGTGATTGCAAGAAAAAATTGGGGAAGAGATAAAGGGGTAAGAGATTAAATCCAGCCCCTATCCTTCATTGCCTGAACAACTCTTTCGACACTTACTATGTATGCTGCGGTTCTCATATGAATATCTTTTCCTTTTTTCTTGTATTCCTCCCTCTTATTTATTACATCCCAGAATGCCTGGCTCATCTTTTTATCAAGTTTTTCATATACTTCTTCATAGTCCCAGTAATAGCCATATACATTCTGTACCCATTCAAAGTAGCTAACTGTTACTCCACCCGCATTTGCAAGGAAATCCGGTAAAACAAGCACTCCTTTCTTATGAAGTATTACATCCGCTTCAGGTGTTGTTGGACCATTTGCAAGCTCAAGCAATATTTTTGCTTTTATCTTATTTGCATTTCCTCCATGTATTACATTTTCAATAGCTGCTGGTATGAGCACATCTACTTTAAGCTCTAACAGTTCTTCATTTGTTATCTTCTTGCCATCTTTGTATGCGGTTACACTTCCTTCCTTTTCTTTTATTTCAACTGCCTTATCGAAAGGAATTCCATCCTCATTGTATATTCCTCCTTTTGTATCGCTTATTGCAACAACCTTGGCATTTTTGAACAATTTCTTTACAAGCAAGTGAGCATATTGGCCAGCGTTTCCATATCCTTGAATTGCAACAGTTACCGCATTTTCTGGATTTACATTTTCCTTGATTTTCATAAGCTCTCCATATGATTTATGCATATTTTCCATATTTGACTCAAGCAGCAGATTTATATATTTTGCTCCTTCTCTGAGCACAAACATCCCTCCCCTGGCGGTGGCATCCGCCCTGCCCTTGCTTCCTCCTATGGTGAGGGGTTTGCCCGTTATTACGCCTGGAGCATTGTAGCCAACTATTTTGCTGTATTCATCCATCATCCATGCCATTATCTGGGGGTTTGTATATACATCTGGAGCGGGTATATCTTTTTCTGGGCCAACGAAGCGAGAAATAGCTCTTATGTATCCTCTTGCAAGTCTCTCCTTTTCTGCTTCACTCATTTCTTTTGGATTGCATATTATACCTCCCTTTCCCCCTCCATAAGGAAGATCAACGATTGCAGTTTTCCATGTCATCCATGCAGCTAACGCCTTCACTGTATCTAAATTCTCTTCTGGATGCCATCTTATTCCACCTTTAGTTGGTCCTCTTGCATCATTATATTGCACCCTGAAACCAGTAAAAATTTTTGTTTCTCCATTGTCCATTTTAACTGGTATAGTTACTATCAATGTCCTCATTGGCTCTCTTAGCATCTGATGCGAAGCTTCATCAAGCTCCATTATTTTTGCCGCTTCATCCAACTGCTTTTGAGCTATTTTAAAAGGGTTTTTTTCTTCCATATTTTCACCACTGATAATAAAAAAACTAAATTTAAAGCTGATTTGATAATTGTTAGCATGTGTCACGAAAGTATTTAATGATTAAAAAGGATAGCCCTTAGGATGGAAAAAGAGCCACCACCTAAAGGCGATATGCATGCTACTAACTATAGCTGCAGAGGCAAAGAAAGATTTGAAGGAAATTTTGGTAGCTCTCTCCATCTCAACTTTTGGTGATTTACTAACCGCTTTATCAATGGGCTATTTTAATGAAGCATTGAGTGTTTTTCCCGCTCTTTTAATATTAATTCCTCCAGCAATAGATATGAGAGGAAACATTTTTTCTTCTCTGGGCTCTAGATTGGGAACATATCTACATACTGGTGAGATAACTCTTGGAAAGAAAAATTCTTTGCTAAGAGATAATATTTTCTCCTCTTTTAATTTAACTTTTTCGATGAGCTTTTTCCTCGGTTTCATTTCCTGGATAATTGCGAGAAGGATTGGCATGGAAGCAAGTTTTCTTGAATTAATTTTAATTTCATATCTTGCTGGCTTATTTTCCGCATTTATAATGCTTTTTTTAACCTTAAATGTTGTTTTCTTTGGATATAGAAAAGGATGGAATCCGGATAACATAATCGCTCCAATAATAACATTTGCGGGAGATGTTTTTACTCTCCCTTTATTATTCATTTCACTGAAAATTATTGGCAAAATTGACCATAAAATCCAGTTTGTTATGCTATTATTTTTTGTATTCCTAACCATACTCAGTTTTTCCAAAATAAAGAAAAAAAATTTCAGAAGAATTATAATAGAAAGCACACCTTTGCTAATTGTCTGTGCCCTTCTCAGCTCTGCATCCGGCGCAACTCTTGGCTTTCAGCACACCGAACTTTTTGCAATTCCCGCTTTGCTCACAATCATTCCTGCCTTTCTTGAAGACGGGGGCGCGATAGGTGGCATACTCGCAGCCCGCTTTTCCTCCGCCCTTTTTACTGGAGAAATTAAGTTCGCGAAAAAGCCACCGAGAAAAGTTTTGAGATTGTTTGCAATAGTGCATTTTGTTGGCTTTATAGAATTTTTTTCGATAGGAGTTATAGGGTATGCGGTTAATAGAGCTTTTATGATAGAAGCAAATATATTCCAAATGATAGCAATATCTGTTATTGCGGGCCAGATACTTATTCTTATAATGGATTTGATGGCATATTACACATCAATATATTCCTTTAAAATAGGGATAAATCCTGATAATGTAACAATACCTATCTTAACAAGTGTTGCGGATTTCGCTGGTGCTTTATGTGTTGTTGGAGTAGCTTATCTATTCCTTTGATAAAAGTATTTCTATCGCTGAGATGTGTTTATTCTCTATTTCCTCAGTGAAAATCTTTATCTCTTTTATCTTTGCATCTTTTACGAATTTGTTTATGCTTATTTGGCTTGCATCTACAGCAGTGGAAATTGCTTTCCCCCTTGCCTTAATGCAAACTTCTTTATTTCCTTTTTCAAATTCCATTGCAACAGCGGTGGCATATTTTATAGGAGCTTTGTCACCAACATATATTGTCTGCATCGAAAAGAAATAAATAAGGGATATATATTTTTTCGGAGAGAAAGATTCTCTACAAATCTTCTCTTCAATCAGTGTGTTTGTATTCTGCTTTATTTTCTTATGCCATATTCATCTTATTAATACAAATTAACGAAAATTCGTATGATTTCCTAATAATTTCTCCTGATGCTTGGCTTGATGAATTAAGCACCTTTAAGCAACACAAGGAAAGCAAGGGAATAAAAACAATAGTAGTAGGGTTAAGTGAAGTATTTCATAAAGAATGCTTATGATGAATGGAATACAAAATATGTATTGCTAGTAGGAGGAAGAAAAACTGGGCTGAAAGAGGATTGGTATATGCCAGTTAGATATGTATGGGTAAATGATAGAAGTTCTTCCTGGGAATATGAAAGATGCTTTTTAAGCGATTTATATTTTGCAGATATTTATGATAAAAATGGAAATTTTTCTTCATGGGATACAAACAATAACGGGTGTTATGGAGAATACCCGCAGAAAGCAGGACGGAATTAAAAAGAGTTATAGAAAATACAATAAGGTATGAAGAAAGCTTGTCTCCTAGAAGAGCAATTTTATGCAGTGAAGATGTATATCCAAATGATTACTGGGATGTTGCAGAGGGAGAGTATATACTCGAAAAAATTGCGGAGAAGTTAAATAGTTATGAAATCGTTAAAATTTATTCGCAAGATATAAGCAGTAAAAAAATAAATGAAGAAATAAATAAAGGAGCAGGGCTTGTCATTTTTGAGGGCGCGGGCAATCATCATTTGTGGGCTACTCACAGAAAAGACAGTAATGAATGGGTATTTTATTATCCCTGGAATATACTGAAGATTAAAAATGATTGCTTGCCAATTCTCATTACTTCAGGTGCCCATCTTTCGCAATTCAATAGGAGCGATTGTTTTAACTGGTTATTCCTAGCATATGGAAAAGCGGTTGCTAGCATTGGCTCAACAGGTCTATACTGGATCATCCATGGAGAAAATTTAACAGATGTTTTTCTAGGGAAATTGCATGTTTTGCTTTGCGAGGAAATTGAGAATAAAAGCAATTTAGGAGATGCATGGGCCTAGGCAATAAACAGATATTTATTAGAAGCATCTTTTGAAAATGTCTCAATGCCATTTTATATAAAAGCGGTTGAGGAGTTGATAATTTTTGACAACCCTCCTATCTCGCTGATTTCAAATAAAAAAATTGGGTTTAATATAGTATTGCACGTTGGTGGGAATGGGGAAAGAAATTATACAAAAATACAGGATGCAATAAATGATTCAAATGGTGGAGATACAATAATTGTTCATGGAGGAATATATGAGGAAAATCTAACAGTCAATAAATCCCTGAAAATTTTTGGTGAAAATGCAAAAATAAAAACATCATCAATAGAGATTTACTCAAATGATGTTTATATCGAGGGATTTTCTATAGAGGGAGTTAAAAAAGAGATACAATAAAATGTTATGTGGACAATTTTTATTTTTCCAAAAATGAATTATATTCCTGTGGGAAGGGTTTATTTGTAGTGGGAGAAAATAGCAAAATAGAGGGCAATATTATAAGGGGAAACGAAGTCGGTATATGGGTTGAAGGGAGAAACTGTGTTATGAAGGAAAATGAGATAACAAATAACTGGTATGGATAGAAAAATCAGATATGGTATGCTATTTGGGTGGAGGGAAAAAAAGGATTTATAGAAGGAAATAATATATCAAGAAATTGCTATCCAATATATCTATACAAAACCTCTGATACAAAAATATCAAAAAATATAGAAGGTGTGCAATTCTTGGATTCGAAAAATAATTCTTTTGAAGAAAATTTTTTAGAGCAAAACCAGAGATATGGTTTGTATTTAGGAACCGGATGTGTTGGAAATAAGATAATCAGGAATATTTTTGTTGAAAATATCCCAAATGCAAGAGATGAGTCAATTAATATATGGAATGAAAATTATTGGAGCGATTATATAGGGTTGAAAATAAGAATTCTATGGATTTCAGGAGTTTCATATTATATACCAAAGTTCTCTTTTGAATGTAACCCGAGAATTGAGAAATAACGCCAAATTATTTATATCAATATGGTTTAATTTTGTGGAGAAAGAGGCAAAATTTTGGGTTTCAAAAGGAGAAAAGGTGCAGTGTAATTTATGTCCCCATAGATGTGTTCTTAAGGAAGGGGAAAGAGGAATATGCGGGGTGAGAAAAGCAAGTAGTGGAAAATTATTTACTCTAATATATGCGTCCGCATTCTCCGCCTGCCCTGACCCGATCGAAAAAAAGCCACTGTTTCATTTTTACCCTGGATCACTTGTATATTCCCTTGGGAGCGTGGGTTGCAACTTGAAATGCATGCACTGTCAGAATTTTTCAATAAGCCAGGCATTGCCAGAAGAATATTATTTGGAGGAAATTCTTCCGCATGAAGCAATTGAGAGAGCTAAGAGATGTTGTGATGGAATAGCTTGGACATATAATGAGCCAACCATATGGGTAGAGTATGCTGTTGATTGTGCAAAAATTGCAAAAAAAGAAGGGCTATACACTGTTTTTGTTACAAACGGATACATAAACGAGGACGCAATTTATGAGGTATCAAAATATGTTGATGCTGCTAATATAGATGTAAAATCAATGAGCAAAGATTTTTATAAAAAAATATGCGGGGGAAAGCTGGAGCCTGTGCTTGACGCATGTAAAAGTTATAAAAGTAAGGGAGTTCATGTGGAAATAACATATCTTGTGATACCAACGAAAAATGATGATAAAGAGGAAATAAAAAAATTTTGTAAATGGGTTTTAGAAAATCTTGGAAATGAGCAGGTAATTCATTTCACTGCTTTTTATCCACATTATAAGATGAGTGATTTACCTCCAACTCCATTAAAAAAACTTTTAGAAGCATATGGTATTGCCAGGGAAGAAGGCTTTCACTATGTATATTTAGGAAATGTTCCTCATGGAGAATATGAAAATACCTATTGCCCGACTTGTAAAAACTTGCTTATAGAAAGGCACGGATTCTCTTCGCAGATAGTTGGTTTAAAAGAAGGAAAATGCTCCAAATGCGGAGAAAAAATAAAAGTGATAATGAAATAAAACACATTGTTTTTAAATTTAAATGTATTTACATATATTATGGATGTCGTTCCGAAAATTGGCATAACTGGGGCGCCGAGAGCGGGAAAAACTGAGGGGGTAATCAGAATAATGGAGAGATTGAAGTATAAATATACTTTTGGAGGAATGATAACAAAGGAAATTGAGGAAAACGAAGAAAGAGTCGGATTTAAAATAATTGATTTAATGACAAAAGAGGAAAGAATTTTTGCTCATGTAAATATTGAATCTTCTTATAGGGTAGGAAAATATAAAGTAAATTTGAAGGTTTTGGATGAATTTGGAATACCAGCAATAGAGAGAGCTATAAAAGATGAGAGAGTAGATATTGTTGTTGTTGATGAGGTTGGAAAAATGGAGCTGGAGAGCAGAAAATTCAGGGAAACAATTAAGGAGGTTTTAGATTGCGAGAAACCCGCTATTATAACATTGCACAAGAAATCTAGAGATGCAACATTGCAGGGGATAAGAAACAGGAATAATGTTAGGATACTTGAAATTACTTCCAAAAACAGGAATCTCATACCATATAAAATAGAAAAGATTTTAGAGGAAGAAGGAGTTTAATGATAAGGGAAGGAAAGGCGGAAATAAAAACTATAGGTTTTGAAGCATATAAAGGGCCTGGCAAGAAAAAGCCAAGCTTTTATAACCCAACATTTGAAATTGATAGGGATATAGAAATCATATTCTGCCAATTTATTGTAAATAAAGGTGCAAAAAAATTTTTGGACGCTCTTTCTTCAACTGGTATAAGGGGGATAAGAATAGCGAAAGAGGTTGATGGAGAGATAGAAGTGCATTTAAATGAGATAAATTCAATATCATTTGATATTCTAAAGGAAAATGTTGCAAAAAATAATGTGAATGCAATAATTCACAGTGAGGATGTTAGGCAACTTTTGCTCAGGAACAAATATGATTATATAAATCTCGATCCTTATGGCTCACCAGTTTATTTTCTTCCATCACTTGTAAATGGTTTAAAAAAAGTTGGTTATTTCTCAATTACCGCAACTGATGTGGCTACTCTCTGTGGAGTTTATACAAACGCCTGTATAAGGAGATATGGTGTCATCCCTATGAGGGGACAGGCGATGAAGGAGATAGGGCTTAGGATACTTCTTGCATGTATAGCAAAAAATTTCTCAATTTTTGACTATTCTTTTTACCCTATACTAAGCTATTCCTATAGTCATTTTTATAGAGTTTATGGGTTTGCGGAAAGAGGCGCAAGGAAAGCGGATGATATGCTAAAAAATATTGGATGGATATACTGGAAAGATGGATGGAATTTTTGTAATTTTGAAGAGTTACCGGATAAAAATTTCTGTGGGCCAGTATGGATTGGAAAAATATTTGATTATGAATTCTTAAATGAAATGGAAAAAATAGTGAGCAAGAAGGATTTAGGGAAAATAATGGAAATAAAGCAAATGCTAAAAATATGGAAGGAAGAGCAGAGTCTTCCTATTCTATTTTATGAAAGCGATTATATAGCAAGATCGCTTAAAACAAGACAGCCAAAAATATCTGAAATAATAGATAAATTAAAATCAATGGGTTATAAAGCGGGCTTAACTCATTTCTCAAAATGTGCTTTCAAAACCGATGCTCCTTATGAAGAGATAAAAAATATTTTTAAAGGAAAGCCAAAAAATTAAAATATATGTTTAATATAAAGTGGGAGGAAAAATGAAGTTGGATATATTGAAGCATGTGCTTGTGCCCCAGCATGAAATTTTGAGAGAAGAGGAAGTGAAAAAATTAATCAAAACCTATAATATCTCAAAAGAAAATTTGCCTAGAATACTTGTTGATGATCCTGTTGTAAAAGCTATAGGGGCAAAAGAAGGAGATGTAATAAAGATTACAAGGAATAGTCCAACCGCAGGAAAAAGTGTTGTATATCGCTTGGTTGTCGCGAGGGGGATAGAATGAGGGGGTTAATAGATGCTTTTTTTAGGGAAAGAAGTATAGTGAATCACCATTTAGCATCTTTCAACGATTTCCTTGACAGGAGATTGCAGGAAATAATAAATACAACAAGAGTTGGGGAAGGAGAAGAAGAAAGGCTAGAGATGGGGTATATTCATCCAGAAATAGAGGGATATAAAATAAAGCTCGGTAAAATAAGAGTTGGAAGACCTGTTGTAAAAGAGGCAAATGATGAAGAGCATGTAATAACCCCCGCAGAGGCAAGATTGCGCGACTTAACTTATGAAGCACCAGTATTTCTTGAATTCATTCCAGTAATTGAAGGAAAAGAAAGAGATGATCTTGTAGAGGAAGCAAAGATAGGGACTATTCCAATAATGGTAAAATCGAAGAAATGCAATATTTCAAGAGAAATTCTTGAAGAGGAAGCAGGAAGAAAATTGAGCGATATGGAGTATGAAAATAAACTAATAGAGAAGCAAGAAGACCCCCTAGACCCTGGTGGATATTTTATAATAAATGGTACAGAAAGAGTTTTAATCACCCTAGAAGACCTAGCACCAAATCGAGTTCTTACTGAAAAAATAGATAGATATGGATATGTTGTTGAAAGTGCAAAAGTATTTTCTCAGAAAGAGGGTTTCCGCTCTCTAGTATCAGTTGAAAAAAGGAAGGACGGAATACTGATGGCGAGCTTGCCAAATGTTGCAAGTCCTATCCCTTTATTTATTTTATTAAAGGCTTTCGGTCTTGATAACCAGACAATATTTGATAATATGGCTTCTTATCCAGAGACAGAAGTTTTTATTTATGCAAACATAGAAGCTTGCGAACAAGAATACGAAGTCAGAAATGAAGAAGAAGCAATTGAATTTCTTGGAAAAAAAATAGCGGGTGGGCAGGCAAAGGAATATAGAAAAGAAAGAGTAAAGGAATTGTTAGACAAAACTCTTCTCCCCCATTTAGGAAATGAAACATCTGATAGGATAAAGAAAGGTGTATTTCTTGCGAGAATGGGTGAGGCGGTTCTTGAATTAGCTCTTGGATATAGAAGTGAGGATGATAAAGACCATTATGCAAATAAGAGATTGCGCCTTGCTGGCGACTTGATGGAGGATTTGTTCAGAGTTGCTTTTGTTGCACTATGTAAGGATTTAAAGTATCAAGTTGAAAGGCTATATGCGAGGGGCAAGGAATTTGAAGAGATAAAGATAAAACCTCTTGTGAGGGAGGATGTTTTTAATCAAAGAGTTAGCCATGCAATGGCAACAGGGAACTGGGTTGGGGGAAGAACAGGAGTAAGCCAATTACTGGATAGAACATCAAATCTCTCCACTATAAGCCATCTCAGGAGAGTAAATTCTCCTCTAACAAGGTCTCAGCCCCACTTTGAAGCAAGAGATTTGCATTCTACCCAATGGGGGAGACTTTGCCCAAATGAAACTCCAGAGGGTCCAAATTGTGGGCTTGTCAAGCATCTCGCTTTAACAGTTGAGATATCTGAGGGTTATCCAGAAGAAAAGGTGAAAGAAGAATTGAAGAAGCTAGGACTAGGGGAGGTTAGGAAAGGATTTAAGGGTGCAAGAGTTTATTTAAATGGCGATTTAATAGGAATTCATCCAGATGGCAGGAAGCTTGCAGAAGAAATAAGAAACAGGCGAAGAAGCGGGGAAATTGATAGGGAGATAAATGTTTGCTATTATGAAGAGAGCAATGATGTTGTTGTAAATTGTGATGCGGGAAGGCTAAGAAGGCCTTTAATAGTTGCAAAAAATGGAAGATTACTCTATACTAAAGAAATGAGAGAAAAAGTGAAGAAAGGGGAGCTTAAATGGAGTGATTTAATAAAAATGGGAGTTGTTGAATATATAGATTGTGAGGAGGAGGAAAATTGCTATATAGCCTCTTATGAAGAAGAGCTGAATGAAAAACATACACATATGGAAGTTGATCCCGTATGTATTCTTGGTGTGGGCTCAAGCCTGGTTCCATATGCGGAGCATAACTCTTCGCCAAGAATTACGATGGGGGCGGGAATGGGGAAGCAATCTCTTGGCTTTAGCGCTTCAAATTATAGAAAAAGACCAGATACAAGAGGGCATTTGCTTCACTACCCTGAGGTGCCGATAGTGAAAACATTTACTCAAAAGTATGTGAATTTTGAAAGAAGAGCTGCGGGCCAAAATTTTGTTGTTGCGGTGATGAGCTATAAAGGATATAACATGGAAGATGCTTTAATAATGAATAAAGCATCTATAGAGCGGGGATTAGGAAGAAGCACATTTTTCAGAACATATGTTGCGGAGGAACAACGCTATCCAGGCGGGCAGGAAGACCATTTTGAAATTCCAGACCCAGAATGCAGAGGAGTTAGAAGTGAGGACGCATATAATTTCTTGTCAGAGGATGGATTAATAACGCCTGAATGCGAAGTTAAAGGAGGAGATGTTCTTATTGGCAAAACATCACCGCCTCGTTTCCTTGAAGAACCCACAGACGTGCTAGTACCACAGAAAAGAAGGGAAACATCAATAACAGTAAGGCATGGTGAGGAAGGGGTTGTTGATAATGTTGTTATATCTGAAACATTAAATGGGGCAAGGATTGCAAAAATTAAGGTAAGAGATGAAAGATTGCCAGAGCTAGGAGACAAATTTGCATCAAAACATGGGCAGAAAGGTGTAATTGGCTTGATAGCGCCTCCCGAAGATTTGCCATTTACTGAAGAAGGAATAGTTCCTGATTTGATAATAAATCCGCATGCAATACCTAGCAGGATGACAGTTGGTCATGTTCTTGAAATGATAGGAGGAAAAGTTGGTTGTATGGAAGGAAGATTTATTGATGGTACTCCATTTTCAGGTGAGCCAGAAGAAGAATTAAGAAAAGCGTTGGTTAAAAACGGTTTTAAGCATAATGGTAAAGAAATTCTTTATGATGGTGAAACTGGAAAAATGTATTTAGCGGATATATTTGTAGGAGTAATATATTATCAAAAGCTTCATCATATGGTCTCTGGCAAAATACATGCGAGAAGCAGAGGACCTGTACAAATATTAACAAGACAACCAACTGAAGGGAGGGCGAGAGAAGGAGGGCTTAGATTTGGAGAAATGGAGAGAGATTGTTTAATTGGACATGGTGCATCTATGGTAATAAAAGAGAGATTGCTTGACGAATCAGATTCAACAATTCAGTATATCTGTGAGAATTGTGGGCATATTGCATTTAAAACAAGGAGAGGCTTCTTAAAATGTCCTCTCTGCGGGGATGATGCAAAGATATATCCTGTTGAAATGAGCTATGCATTTAAATTGCTTTTAGAAGAACTTCAATCTTTACTTATAGATCCAAAATTAATTTTGAGGGGGTTGGTGTAAATGGTTAGCATATCAAAAAAACTTATAGGGAAAATTGAATTTGGATTGCTTTCTCCAGAAAAAATAAGAAAAATGTCTGCTACAAGAGTTATAACTCCAGACACATATAACGAAGATGGCTTTCCAATTGATATGGGTCTTATGGATACAAGACTTGGGGTGATTGAACCAGGGCTAAGATGCAAGACATGCGGGCAGGGGGTGAGGGATTGCCCAGGTCATTTCGGACATATAGAGCTTGCAATGCCAATAATACATGTTGGGTTTGTAAAAACAATACATAACATAATGAAAGCAACTTGTAGAGGGTGCGGAAAAATACTTCTCACTGAAAAAGAGATAGAAAAATATAGAAAGGAATATGAAAAAACTGTTAAGATAGGAGGGAGCACTTCTTATCTTGCAAAAGAGCTGGCAAAAGATGCAGAAAAAACAACCGCGTGCCTATATTGTGGAAAAGAAAAATTGCCTGTCGATCTTGACAAACCAACAACATTTAGAGAAGCGGGGCATAAAATGACGCCTGCTGAAGTAAGAGAATGGATGGAAAAAGTTAGCGAAGCATTGGGAGATGATTTGAAATTGCTGGATGTAAATCCAGAATTTGCACGCCCTGAATGGATGATACTAACAGTTTTACCGGTTCCGCCTGTTACAACCCGTCCCTCAATAACCCTTGAAACAGGGGAAAGAAGCGAAGATGATTTAACTCATAAGCTTGTTGATATAATAAGAATAAATCAGAGATTACAGGAAAACAGGGATGCGGGTGCCCCCCAGCTTATTGTTGAAGACTTATGGGAGCTTCTCCAATATCATATAACTACTTATTTTGACAATCAAACCGCTGGTATTCCTCCAGCAAAACACAGGAGCGGTAGGTCATTAAAAACGCTTGCACAAAGATTAAAAGGAAAAGAGGGGAGGTTTAGGAGTAATTTATCTGGTAAGAGAGTTAATTTTTCGTCACGAACAGTAATCTCACCTGACCCAAACATAAGTATAAATGAAGTTGGTGTTCCGATAATTGTTGCGAGAGAGCTAACCGTGCCAGTAATAGTGAATCAATATAATATAGATAAGATGAAGGAACTTGTAAAAAGAGGACCTTCTCCAACTCCTCCACCTGGCGTAGTTTATTTGCCAGGGGTTAATTATGTTATAAGGCCTGATGGGAGGAGAATAAAAGTAACACCAGAAAATGCGGAAGCGGTTGCTGAAAAATTGGAGGTAAATTCAATAGTTGAAAGGCAGTTGCAAGATGGAGATATTGTTCTTTTCAATAGACAGCCTTCATTGCATAGAATGTCAATGATGGCTCATAGGGCGAAAATTTTGCCATATAAAACATTCCGCTTAAATCTTGCGGTTTGCCCACCTTATAATGCGGACTTTGATGGAGATGAAATGAATTTGCATGTACTCCAAAGCGAGGAGGCAAGAGCGGAGGCAGAAATTTTAATGAAAGTGCAGGAGCATATACTAAGCCCTAGATTTGGAGGGGCAATAATAGGGGCAATACATGATCACATTACTGGTTGTTTCCTTCTTACGTATAGAGATAGGGAATTTAGCAAGGAAGATGCAATAACAATTCTTTCATCTGCTGGCTATAAGGGGGAGGTTAAGGAAAGAATGAAGGGTAAAGAGATATTCAGCAAACTCTTACCCAAAGAGATAAATCTTGAATATAAAGCAAAAACATGCGTGGGCTGTGAGAATTGTTTGAAGGAGAGATGCCCTTATGATGCATATGTAATTATAAAAGATGGCGAGTTGATATGTGGCACAATAGATGAGAAAAGTATTGGAGCGTTTAAAGGAGAAATAGTTGAGTATATAGCAAGAAAACTTGGTTCTGATAAGGCAAGTGAGTTTATTGATAGAATCACAAAAATGGCGATAGCGGTCATTAGTTTGCTTGGTTTTACAACAGGTATAGATGATGAAGATATACCAGAGGAAGCAAAATTGCAGATCGAAGAACAACTTGAAAGAGCGAAAGAAAAAATAAAAGAACTGATAAGAGCTTATAATAGTGGTGAGCTGGAGCAAATACCAGGAAGAAGCCTTGAGGAAACACTAGAAATGGAGATAATGCGAGTAACAGGAAGAGCCAGAGACCAAACAGGAGAAATAGCGAGCAAGCACTTGGGTATGGATAACTCTGCGGTTATAATGGCAAGATCTGGAGCAAGAGGAAGCATGCTGAACTTGAGCCAGATGGCGGGTTGCGTCGGCCAGCAAGCGGTTAGAGGAGAGAGGATAAGCAGGGGCTATACTGGCAGGACGCTTTCTCATTTTGAAAAAGGAGACTTGGGGGCGGAAGCAAAAGGTTTTGTGACATCAAGCTATAAAAAAGGCTTGACTCCAACTGAGTATTTCTTTCATTCAATGGGAGGAAGAGAAGGACTTGTTGATACCGCGGTTAGAACTTCTAGAAGTGGATATATGCAGCGTCGTCTTATCAATGCTCTTGAAAATGTTAAGGTTGAAGAAGATGGAACTGTAAGGGCAACAACTGGGGAAATAGTTCAATTTAACTATGGTGAAGATGGTGTTGATCCAATGAAGAGCATTAGAGGAAAGGCGGTTAATGTTGATGCATTGATAAGGTGGTTATGATGGCTAAGGCAAAGATGGGTATAGAGGAAAAGATAAGAAAATTTTTAGAAGAAAAAAATGAATATTTACCTGATTCAATTATAAAAGAGATAGCTCAAAAAATTGAGGAAAATGGGCTTGAGAAAAAAATGAATAAGCTAGTGGAACTTGCAATTGAAGAATATAACGAAAGCATTGTTGATCCTCATGAGGCATGTGGAATTGTTGCAGCTCAATCCATAGGAGAGCCAGGCACACAGATGACAATGAGAACATTCCACTATGCGGGAGTGGCGGAGATAAATGTAACTCTTGGATTGCCAAGACTTATTGAAATAGTTGATGCAAGGAGTGAGCCATCGACACCAATGATGAATGTATATCTGGAAGGGATGTATAAAGTAAATAAGGAGAAGGCGAAAGAAATAGCAAACAAAATTGAAATAACTCGCCTAATAGATGTTGCGGATGTTGAAGCGGAGATAAGCAATATGAGGGTTGCTGTAATTCCGGATAAAAAAGCAATGGAAAGAAAAGGAATAAAAATTTCTGAAGTAATTGAAGCACTTAATAAAGTCAGCAAAGTAGAAATTAAGGAAGAGGGAGATAAGATATTTGTTGTTCCAGAAGAGGAGAGCTATCGCGAGCTCAGAAGAATTCATGAAGAAGTTAAAAGTATAAAGATAAAGGGATTGGATGGAGTAAAGAGGGCTATTATAAGGAGAGAAGGAGATGAATATGTTATATACACTGAAGGGAGCAATTTTGAGAAAGTTTTTGAAATAGAAGGAGTTGATAAAACAAGAACAACTACAAATGATATACATGCAATATATCGCGTGCTTGGTGTGGAGGCGGCGAGAAATGCGATAATAAATGAAGCTTATTCAACTCTTCAGGAGCAGGGTTTGAATGTTGATATAAGGCATATAATGTTAGTTGCGGATATAATGACATCAGATGGAACAATTCGCCCGATAGGTAGGCAAGGGGTAAGCGGGGAAAAAGGCTCTGTTATTGCAAGAGCGGCATTTGAAATAACTGTTGATCATCTACTCCGAGCGAGCAGGCGCGGGGAGGTGGATGAATTAAAGGGAGTTGCGGAAAATATTATAGTAGGTCAGCCAATCAGGCTAGGAACGGGTTCTGTTGAGCTTGCAATAGATATAAAGAAGATGAGCGAGGTGAAGAAATGATTGAGAAGGAGCTTTTGAGAGCAGTTAAAACGGGAAAAGTGCTATTTGGTAGTAAAATGGTAATAAAAAAGATAGATGATGCAAAAGCGGTGGTTATTTCTTCTGATTGTGTTCAAAAAGAAAAAATAATGAGTTTTGCTAAAGACAAACCAGTGTACATTTATAATGGAAACAATCTTGAATTAGGGAATGTGTGCGGTAAGCCGTTTGGAGTTAGTGCTCTTGCAATAATTGATGAAGGAAAATCAGGTATTCTTTCATTGATTGGGATAAAATGAAAATAAAGCTCACACAGGAGGAAATGAGCTACATAACAATAGCGGAAGGTTTTATTCGCACACCAATAATTGATTGTGTTGGAGGAGAAGACAGAATAACATTTGTTGTTGAAAAGGGAAAATTAGGAAAAGCGGTTGGAAAGGATGCAAGGAATATAAAAAAACTCGAAGAAATTTTTAAAAAAGAAGTAAGGTTTGTTGAATATGATGTTGATATAAAACAGTTCATAATAAATTTATTCAAGCCATTTAAACTAGATAAGATAATTTTTGATGAAAAAGAGAAGAGGGCAAGCGTTGTCGTAAATCCAAATGATAAAGGAAAGGCAATTGGAAAAGATGGAAGAAACATAAAAATCATAAGGGAAATAGCAAAAAGACACCATGGCATAGAAGAGCTAAAAGTGCTATGATTTTCTCAGAATAAGAGATTTTTTGATTAAGTTATTTTATTTTTTGTATTCACAATATGAGCAGTAAATTATTGGTTTTATTCTATTCTTTAAATCAGGTATTTGTTGATGCAATAGGGGAGAATGCAATTTGAGGCATAGCTTCGCAACCACTTGCTTGAAAGCGAACACATCTACGATATATTCAGAGTTACTCGAACATAAAAACTCAAAAACAACATATATTTATACGCATGTTAGTAACAAGGAACTAAGCAAAATAAAAAATCCTTTAGATAGTTTACATAAAAAGGAGAGGCGAATATAAAAATTAAAAAGTTATATAGTTCAAATATAATACTAAATTGGAATGATATGCGAACCAAGTTTGGATATAAGGAGTTATCCGGAATAACGAATAATAGATGAGGAGGTGATATAATGCCACCATCAGCAGTTAAAACCATCCGAGATCTGATCTATTGGCAATATGCTAATATTATCTTTGAGTCGGCAGGGGCCGGAAAGAAGCAGTATGCGTTCGTTATGAATCGTTTTAAGAAGTTGCGGTCAGGCGAGATTGAATGGCTTGGAGCAATTAGAGAATATATCCGAGAGCGTGAGATGCCAAATCAATGTATTTATTATGGCTCAACCATAGAGCTATCTTACGATCATCTTATATCTCGCAATCGCGATGGTCCAGACATTCCAGATAACGTTGTGATGGCTTGCAAAAGCTGCAACTCTTCAAAAGGTGATAAAGGAGTGTATGAATGGTTTAAACTTGACCGCCGTTATGAGGTACCTCGTGTGACTGAGGGAAAGTATCTAAAACTCCTATATAGACTTCACTCTGAGAAAGGTACTTTAGATGCTGGGAAGACAGATCTTGAAAAACTCTGTAATGGTTGCGAGCTTGGACACCTATGTGAGGAATCTACCTTAACTGTCTATTGTTTAGAGAGCATTTTAAGGAGGAAGAAATAATGACAGCGTATAACAGAGTATATCTAGTTGGGGATATGCTCTCACCCAAAATCCCTCACTTCACTCACTTCACTTACCCGCCAGCCGTTATACGCCATTGCAAAACCAAAAGTATTTAAATCTGCAACACTTGAAAATATAAAGAGGGAATAAAATGGGAAAGGTAAGAGAGAAGGTGAAGATCACGAGCCTGTTGAGCCCGATGAAAACGAGGGAAGTAGAAGCAGTCATTGATACAGGTGCAACGATGGTCGCTCTGCCACAGAATATAGTAGAAGAGCTTGGTTTGAGGAAGATAGGAGATAGGAGAGTTAGACATGCAAACAACCAAATTCAAATAAAATCTGTTTATAGAGGTGTAATTCTCGAACTAAAAGGAAGGAATGGGATATTTGATGTGTTTGGTGAAGTTGAGGGTTCAGAACCTCTCGTTGGACAAATAGTTTTAGAAGCTTTGGACCTTATAGTCGATCCTGTCACGAAAACAGTCATACTCAATCCAAGGTCCCCAGATATGCCCGTGACAGAGATACTCATCGCAAGAGAGTATAACAGCGGACATGCAACTCGTTTATGCTCGCCCAAATCCTGCGCTTCAGATACACTCGGAACTAGATACGCTATTTCGCTAAAAGAATGGAGGAATGAAGAATGTCTGATCGCTTGGTAGAAATATTTGAGGACGAAAAGCTTGTAGAGAAGATAAAGAGGCGTTTGCCTTATCTATTTCAACTTGCAGAATTAGAAAGTTCAAGGGCGGGCAGAACTGGAATGGAAGTTGGTTCTGTTCGTGAGAGGATAATAGTTGCTTTACTTATTTACAAATTTGGCGAAGCAAATGTAGAGACCGAGATTCCTATAACTGAGCCAGAAGTGGATGCAAAATTATTTGGAGAACCAGTATCCATTAAAACAATTACAGGCAAAAGTTTTGGTGGTGTAAAACTAATATGGACGGTTGATGTACAGAAAGCAAAAGAATTTCGTGAAAACTATTACCCCAACTGTGATATTCTCCTTATTCAAATAAACTGGAATGATGTTGGAGGATTTTATTATATCCCATTGAAAGTCCAAAAGAGGCTTTTTGATAGAATAGGCAGACAAAATTATATTAAACTTCCAAAACCTGGAACAAATCCCAGAGGCGTTGAAATCACTAAAGAAGCACTATCGAGTTTAGTTGGGGATAGTGAGTCAAAAAGTATCTCAATAAACTGGAAAAGAACAAAGATAGAATTTAATCCCTATAAAAGATGGGTTGACCTATGGAGGGAGGATTAAAATGAGATTTAATCAAAGAAAAGCAGGTACCAAAACAAGTGCTTTTGGCTCTCCCGGACGAATTAACCATGACTCTACCCCTTTTTATACAAGTAAACTATACGAGGAGCTACCAAAGGAGGAGATAATCGAGTATGTAGAAAATCCTGTCCCCTCGGAATTTCTGGATAAAATCTTTTGTAAAACCAGCGAAAAAATGGAGGAATTACCAGATAATAGCGTTCACCTGATGGTTACTTCACCACCTTATAATGTTGGAAAGGAATATGATGAGAACCTTACTTTAAATGAATACAGGGAATTTTTGAAAAGAGTATGGAGCGAGGTTAAAAGAGTACTTGTACCAGGTGGTAGGGTATGTATTAATATCGCCAATCTTGGAAGGAAGCCATATATCCCGCTTCACGTCTTTATCATCGAGGATATGTTGGATTTAGGATTTTTGATGAGAGGCGAAATTATCTGGAATAAGGCTTCCAGTAGTAGCCCTTCAACCGCTTGGGGTAGCTGGCTTTCTGCTAAAAATCCTACACTTAGGGATATTCATGAATATATTTTAGTTTTCTCAAAAGGCATGTTCAGCAGAGGAAATTTAAGAAGAAAGAGCACCATTTCTAAGAAAGAGTTTCTTGAGTTTACTAAAAGCGTATGGACATTTCCTGCTGAGCCAGCGACAAAGGTGGGGCATCCTGCTCCTTTTCCAGTTGAATTGCCTTATAGATTGATCCAACTTTATACTTTTGAAGGAGAAGTTGTTTTAGACCCATTCATAGGAAGCGGACAGACTGCGATCGCAGCGGTAAAAACAAAACGTCACTATGTTGGATATGACATAAATGAGGAGTATGTAAAGTTGGCAGAAAAGCGGATTAAAGAATTCTCTTTAGAGTTTAATTCTCCTAAGTTGTTTGAATTTGAAAAAAAGAAGGATGACAAAAATAGGCGGACAGCGTATAACACACCATAAAAGGTTCTTGCCTTTCTGCCCTCACCCAAATTTTTGCTTCAGATAAGCTCAGCTGTTAAGCGAAATTGGGGGAGATTACCATGTTCCTAAAAATATAAAGAGAAAACATGTCATCGAAGCAATAGAAGAAATTAAGAAAGCAGATTCCTAGGGCAAAAATTCAATTCTTTTGGGATATGATGGCGAGTATTATCCACAAAGTATTAGACTTCAAGAATTCAGAGAAAAATAATTTCCTAAAACATTTAGGTTTAACTAATAAAAGATGAGGAAATAGGGACTTATCCAGTTAAAAAATACTACTACACTAAACTGAAGATTTGTGAGGCTCTCCAAACTCATAGGGATTTCAAAAAATTTGTTAAATATGAGAAAAATTTTATTCTTTCCAGAGCTTTTCAAAAAATATAATAAATCATGTGCTATACACTTGTGCTTGATTTATTGTTTAATCCAAGAAGCGTTGCAATTATCGGGGCATCACATCATGAAGGCAAGATAGGTCATACTGTGCTCAAGAATATTGTTTTATCTGGTTATAAGGGAAAAATATATCCTGTGAATCCAAATGGGGGGGAAATTCTTGGTTTAAAAGTTTATAAAAGCATGGAGGAAATAAATGATGAAATTGATCTCTCCCTTATAGTTGTCCCTGCAAGCATTGCGGTAAATATAATTGAAGATGTTGCAAAAAAATCAAAGTTTGCGGTCATTATAACATCGGGCTTCTCAGAAGTTGGAAACATTGAAGGAGAAAAGACTTTAGTTGAAAAAGCAAGAAAATATGGAATGCGTATCCTCGGCCCGAATGTATTCGGTATTTATTCTGGAATTGCTCCCATAAATGCAACATTTGGCCCGAGCGAAATAAGAAAAGGAAATATAGCAATTGTAACTCAATCTGGAGCTCTTGGAATTGCAATGATTGGAAAAACCGCTGAAGAGAATATAGGCTTATCCGCAATAGTTTCCCTCGGAAATAAATCTGACATAGATGAAGTTGATATCCTTTCCTACCTTTTCAATGATACACTGACAAAAGTAATATTCCTTTACATTGAAGGAATGAAAAACGGGCGCAAATTCCTGCAAATCCTCTCAAAAAAGCCAAAAGAAAAGAAAATAATTGTCCTCAAGGCGGGCAGAAGCAAAGCGGGCGCAAGAGCGGTTGCAAGCCACACAGGCTCACTTGCGGGAAGCGATGTCATATTTAGCTCCGCCTTCAAGCAGGCGGGCGTGTTGCGGGCGGAGAGCCTTGAAGACGGGCTTAACTGGGTTACAACTATTGCTTTATCCCCGGAACCATCTGGGAAAAATGTGGTGATTGTTACGAATGGAGGGGGGCTTGGAGTTATTGCTGCGGATGCATGCGAGAAATACGGTCTTCATCTCTTTGATGATGTTGAAACGCTTAGGAAAACTTTTCAGGATGTTATTCCTTCATTTGGCTCATACAGAAACCCTGTTGATGTAACTGGCCAGGCAAGAGGAGAGGATTATAAAAGAGCTTTGGAGAGGGCATTTCAAGAGGAGAGCATTCATTCAATATTAGCCCTTTATTGCGAGGCAGGGGATCTTACTCCTCAGGATATAGAGAAAGCAATAATGGAGACGCATCCAAAATACAATAAGCCTGCACTCTATGTTATATTTGGAGGAAAAGGAGCGAGCGATGTAATAAAATCTATGAATATGAAAGGCATTCCCGCATTCAGTGATGTGGAAGATGCGGTATCCTCACTATATGCTTTATATAAAGTTTGCGAAGAGAAGGAAGAGGAGGAAATTGAAGAGATTGAAATAAATGAAGAGAGAATAAGAGAAATAATAAAGGAGGCGGAGAAAGAGGGAAGGGATAAGCTTCTTTCAAATGAGGCAAAAGAAATAATTTCGTGCCTTAAAATAGATGTCCCTCCTTTTGAAGTTGCAAAAAATATTGAAGAAGCGATATCTATTGCAAACAAAATTGGCTATCCGATAGCAATGAAAATAATTTCTGAAGATATAATTCATAAGACAGATGTTGGAGGAGTGGTTCTTAATATAGATGATGAAAAAGAAGTGGCGGAGGCATATGAAGCAATAATTGAAAACTGTAAAAGAAATGCCCCGAAGGCAAGGATAAGAGGGGTGGAAGTAACAAAGATGGTTGAGAAAGGCGTTGAAACAATAGTCGGCGCCACAACAGATGATTCATTTGGAAAAGTTATAATGTTTGGTCTTGGAGGAGTTTATGTGGAAGTGATGAAAGATGTGTCCTTCCGCATTGCTCCTGCGCTAAAAAATGAGATAAGGAAAATGATAAAGGAAATAGAGTCATATCCACTGCTTGAAGGAGTCAGAGGGGAAAAGAGAAAGGATATAGATAGCATAATAGATACAATTTATAAGATAGGCATGCTTGTCACAAAATTTGAAGAGATTCAAGAGTTAGATATAAATCCTTTGATGGTATATGAAAAAGGTGTAAAGGTAGTTGATGCAAGAATTAGTATAAAGGTGAAAAAATGAAAAAAATCGTCATTTCATCCTTGGATAAAAAATCCGGGAAAAGTGTTGTTGAGATAGCAATGGGTAAAAGCCTAAACAAAAAGATTGGATATATGAAGCCGATAGGAAGCAATCCCGTGCATAGAGGGAAGAAAATTGTTGATTATGATACCCTTCTATTTAAAGAAATTTTTGATATTGATTATAGCATCGAGGAAATGTGTCTTGGAGTGCATCATTCAAAAATACTGCATTTTTATCCAGATGCAAAAAAAGAATTTATGAAAAGATTTGAAAAGTTATCTGATGGAAAAGAATTTTTTATGATAGAAGGTGGAGAATATATATGGGATGGGGCATCTATTGGAATAGATGCCCTATCTCTAGCTTCTCTTGTTAAGGCATCTCTTGTTTTTGTTTTATCAGGCGATTATTATGAAATCCTTGATAAGCTATCATATGTAGAAAAAATCACTGATGGAGCGGGAATAATAATCAATAAAACCAGGGAAAATATAGATGAAATTGAAAAGGGAGTTTCAAAAAGAAAAATGAAGTTTTTTGGTTACTTACCTTATATTGAAGAGCTTAGAAAAATAAGAGTTAGTTATCTTGCGGAGAAAATTTTTGCAAAAGTTGTGGCTGGTGAAGGAGGACTTAATAAAGAAATTGAAAATGTTTTTGTAGCAGCCCTATCCGCTCCTGAAATAAAGAGGCATCCTGATTTCAGAAAGGGTAAAAAGCTTATAATTACTGGAGGAGATAGAACGGATGTTATAACCGCCTGCCTTGAAGAAGATACTTCATGCATTTTACTCACAAATAATATAGTTCCTCCCGCAACAATAATTGCAAAAGCAAATGAAAAAGAGATACCTCTTCTTTCAGTTAGGCAGGATACTTATACTGTTGCGAAAATGGTTGATGGATTACAGATGGCAATACTTCCAGATGAAAAGAAGAAAATAGAAGAAATTGAGAAGGCAGGAAGAAAACATCTCATGCTCGATGAATTAATTTCATGAAAGGAATAATTGTTCATGGTGGTGCGTGGAATATACCAAAAGAATTGCACTCCGCCCATCTAAAAGGTTGCAAAAAAGCGGTTGAAATTGGTTATGAATATTTAGATGAAGATGTCTTGAAGGCGGTTGTTGAAGCAATTGCTTATATGGAAGATGATGAAACATTTGATGCGGGAATTGGTTCATTCCTAAATGAGGATGGAGAAGTAGAGATGGATGCAATTGTTTTTGATGGGAAAAATAGAAGATTTGGTTCGGTATGTGCGGTAAAAAGAATAAAGAATCCTGCGAGGGTTGCAAATTTGATATGCAATGAAGAAAACTTCTCCATTCTTGTTGGGGAGGGGGCGGAAAAATATGCTTGCGATAAGGGTTTTGAATTAATTGAAAACAGGATTTTGGTAACTGAAAGAGAAATTAATAGATGGAAGGAAATGAGGAAAAACAATTTCAAGCCATCAATGGCATTTTCAACAGTTGGGTGTGTTGCGGTTGATTCGAATGGAAATGTTGCTTGTGCTACTTCAACAGGAGGAACACCAATGAAAAAGAAGGGAAGGGTAGGCGATACACCAATTCCTGGGGCGGGCACATATGCAACACCTTTTGGAGGAGCATCTTCTACCGGGTATGGAGAGACTATTTTAAGGGCGATGCTTGCAAAAAATGTTTGCGATTTGATTGAGAGAGGATATGATGTTTTTTATGCATGTAGGAAAGGAATTGAAAAATTAGCAGAATTTGAAAATGGATTTGGAGGGGTAATAGCAATGAATAATAAAGGAGAATATGGATTTAGCTTTAACACTCCTTATATGGCAATAGCATTCAAAAGTGAGGAAGAGAGTTTTTGCAGGATTTAAACTCTATAAACTTCAATTTCCTCGAGCTCTTTTTTCTTTGTTTCATATGGTTTTGTGAAAATAACAATAAGAAATGCAATTATTGGATAAATTGCGGTAAATGTCCAGAAGAATTTCATATCGGTTAAAACCCTGAGCAAACCAGATATTATTAAGGGAACAATTATGTAAGAGGGGCGGGCAGAAGTAGTTGTCCATCCAAGGCATGATCCCCTTATATCTGTTGGAAATATTTCTGGCAAATAAACTATTATCCAGGTATACATGAACATGAAGAAGAAATAGGTTATCGGGAAGAATACAAGAATAAGATTTCCAGGCAAGAAATCTAATAAGATGAAAAGAATTGCAACAACAATACAGCTAAAAGCAAGGGTCTTTCCTCTTCCTACCTTATCCATCATCCATCCCGCAAGAAATCCAGCAAATATACATAGTATTTGAGCGGTTAAGAAAACAAGCAAAAATGTATTTTGGGAATAATTTCTTATATCCTGCAAATAATGTCCAACATATTTCAGATGGAATGAGATCGCAAGCCAGCAGAACCATATCGCGGTTCCAATTGCTATATATCTGAGATCCTTCCTCTTTATCACACCAATTCCATAGAAATGTTTTTTTCTCGCTCCTTTCTTCCTCTCTTCTTTTATCTTTTCATATCTTCTCGTCTCTTTCATGAATAACCATCCAAGAATAATCAAAAGCATGAAAACAAAACCAAATGCATAAATTCCCTTCCATCCAAATCTTGGAATTATTATGAAGGAAGCAATTGGTGCAAGAGGAATTAAGCTTATGCTATAAACGATTCCCATAAGCTTTCCCCTAGAGCTTGCCGGGGCTTCCTCTTCAACTGGTATGGTCCACATGTTTGAAACCAATGCGAAATTTATAATTGCATAGAAAATCATGAACAAATGGAAGGTATTCGCGAAATAGAAAATTGCAATAGATGGAAGTCCCATCATTAAAAGCAATAGAAGAATTGATAATTTTCTTCCTATTATATCATTTAGTCCATTTAACAAGAAGATAAATAAAGACGGGACTAAATACAATGCTTCCCACATTGAAAATTCAAAATCTTTTATTGAATATTCTTGAAGTAGGTGAGGAAGTGCAACCGCTATAACAGTTGATAGATACCAGTCAAGAAGAGCAATAAGCCCCATTAAAATCACAAGATAAATTAAATATTTTTTGCTTCTCTCTTGCATAAAGGTAAATTTACCCTCTTTATAAATTTTGATGATTTTTTAAAAGTTCTCAATTATAAAATTTTTTATTCCATCAGCTACCTCCTCCCATTTTTCCAAAAACCAGTGGCATCCTTCATAAACAAGCAATTTTCCTCCGTATTTATTCGCTATTTTTGTGACCATATCTGGAGGAGATAGCCTATCATTTTTCATTGCAATGAATAGCATAGGGCATTTAATCTTATTTTCATCAACCGCTATTTTATTCATTGCTATTTCATATGCAACTTGTGATGAATCGCTTCTCGTTTTTTCATATATTTCTCTTGCTTTTTCTTCATCTATGCAGTTAAATATATATTTTCTTGCAAAAGAAAAATCCGGCTTAAAGGGTTTCTTTGAAATTATTTTTGGAAAATATCTCAATGAAGCAATCATTGCCCTTTTTCCAAATTTTATTCCTTTTGGAGGTGCGGAGCAAATTGCTATGCCCGCTTTTATTTCTTTCTCCTCCGCAACTTTTTGCATAAGAAGCCCGCCGAGGGAGTGGCCAATAACAATATCTCCTTTCTTAACATTTTCTTCAACTACTTTTAAATAATCATAAAAAGATGCATTTATTTTATTTGCAATTTGCAAATCGAGGCATTTACATTTGAAGCCTCTGCAATCAAAATATTTTACAATTGGCTCCCATATTTCTGGAGAAGCCCACATTCCATGAATAAATACGAGCATCAATAATAATTTTGAAAAGCTTAAAATATTTTTTTCTAAAAAAGTTATATATTGATGAGTTATTCATTTTCATGGACTTAACTGGCTTGCTAGCAGTGTATTTATATGTTTTTATATTGATTATTTTATCAGAAAAAATTCTATCTCGCTATCCTTTTTATCCTCCCTCTCTTTGAAAACAGGTATATAATGACTTTTCTTGCTGCCGCTCCCTTCATTCCATTAACTTTTTTGATGAGTCCATATTCTCCATTAAAGATAAAAAGCAAAGCTTCTTCCGCTGGGCACGGGCTAGGGCTGGTTTATTATTCAATTTCTTGGACAATACTTGCATATGCTTTCTTCTATGATAAGTTTCTGATAGCGATAGGGATAGTTGCGATGTCTTATGGTGATGGATTTGCATCTCTCTTTGGAACAAAATTTGGTAAAAGAAAATATAAAATATTTGGAGCAATTGCAATGCTTTATTATAACTTTTTTAATGGCATTCAATCGATTCTTTTATTAATTTTTGTTAGCTCTGTTGCTACTATTGTTGAAGGAATAACTCCTAAGGGTTTGGATAATCTAACTGTCTCATTAGCTTCTTCACTTCTCTGCTATGGGATAAAATGCGCTTTATAGTTGTTGATGGCCTAGATGGAGCGGGAAAAGATGCCCATGCGAAATTGATTAAGGAGAGATATGAAAAGAGAAATGAAAAGGTATAATTCGCTCTCACCCTGAAAATGATAACAAATATGGTTTGAAAGCAAAGAAGGCGCTTCTTGAGGGAGGAAAAGTAAATCACATAAAAGCCTCTTTTTATTATGCAATGGATGTTATTCGCTCCATAAAAAAATTTTATGGTAGAGCGGACACCCTTATTGTTGTTCGCTACTTGGTGGGGGTGGCTTATCTGCCATTTCCAATTGCAAAGATATTATACAAATTCTTCTCAACCTTCCTTCCAACCTCTCCCTATATGTTTTTCCTTGATGTTGAGCCAGAAGAATCACTAAGGAGAATTGAAGAAAGAGGAGCAAGAGAAATGTTCGAAAACTTGGAGGAGTTGAGGAAAGTAAGGGAAAAAGCCCTTAAGCTTGTAAAAGGATGGAAAATAATATATACAAATCGCCCCATAGAAGATGTGCAGAAGGAAATAGATGAAATTCTTGACAGGCTGGATGAGGGGGCGAGAGGAACAGGGAGAAGCAAGGGGGAGGAGAAAAATAAGCTACCTGTTCCTCTCATTTTCACCAATTTGTAATAAAAAAATTGTATATAAAATTGTCCCTCCACATCAAAATTGATCTGCTGGAGCAAATATTCTAATATAAAGCTCAAAAGCGGAAAAATTTGCTCTCTCAAATTTTAAGCTAAAGCCAGTTTGGAAACGCAAGATTTTAATAATAGTTTTTGTTAATAGGTAGCCATCACTATGGAGGTGGTATTATTGTCGCTAGATCCATCCGCTGCAAAATATTTGATTAAGGGAAAAATAAGAGTTGAAGGGATAGTTGATAAATCGGACGTAATAGGTGCAATATTTGGCCAAACCGAAGGACTTATAGGCGAGGAGTTAGATTTAAGAGACTTACAAAAATCAGCAAGAATAGGAAGAATAGAGGTTGATATAAAGCATTTGCAAGGTAAAAGCGAGGGAGAATTTACACTTACCTCTGCCCTGGAGAAAGTTGAGACGGTTTTGATAGCATCCGCAATAGAAAGCGTTGATAGAATAGGTCCTTGCAAGGCGGAGCTGAAAATTGAGAAAGTAGAGGATATAAGAATTGCAAAGAGAAAGAGAGTTGTTGAAAGAGCAAAGGAAATATTGGCGGAAATAATGAAGCAGGATAAGGAGGAGATGCCGGACTTAGTTGAAGAAATAAGGCAATCTGTGCAGGTTGAGGAAATAACATATTATGGGAAGGAGCGCCTGCCTGCAGGGCCAAACATTGATAAGAGCGATGCGATAATAATTGTTGAAGGGAGGAATGATGTTGTTAATCTCCTCAGGCATGGGATAAAAAATGTAATAGCGGTTGAAGGGACAAACATACCTCAGACAATAATTGATTTGTGCAATGAAAAAATTGCCACCGCATTTGTTGATGGGGATAGAGGAGGAGAGCTTATTTTAAGAGAATTGCTTCAAGTTGCGGATATAGATTTTGTTGCAAGAGCCCCTCCTACAAGAGAAGTAGAGGAATTGAGTTATAAGCTTGTTATGAAAGCTTTGAAAAATAAGATACCAGCGGAGCAATATCTTGAAAATATGGGAATAAAAAAGGAAAAGAAGAGTGAGCTTGGAGAATATGATAAATTATTTGAGGAAATAAGAGAAAAACATATAGCGGTTTTTCTTGATGATGATGGAAAGGAGATTAAAAGGATAGAAACGGAGAAATTGATTGAGGAAGTTGGGAAAACAAAGCCAAAAACAATAGTTTTTGATGGAATTATAACTCAAAGACTGCTTGATCATGCGTTTGAGAATAAAGTAAAGAAAATTGTGGCTACCGCAATGGGAGAAGTTACAAAAGTTCCAAAAAATCTTGAAATACTTACAGAGAAGCAATAAAATGTATTCACAGAAAGTAATGGATCATTTTTTGAATCCGAGGAATAAAGGTAGGCTGAAGGATGCGGATGCGGTTGGAAAAGTTGGAAATCCTGTCTGCGGGGATGTGATGTACATTTACATAAAAGTTAATGATAATAGAATAGTTGATATTGGATGGGAAACAATGGGATGTGCAGCAGCAATTGCAACATCATCAATGCTGAGTGAGCTTGCAAAAGGAAAAACTCTTGAAGAAGGAATGAAGATAAGCAGGAAGGATATAGCGGATGCACTTGAAGGACTTCCTCCAATAAAAATGCATTGTAGCAATCTTGCAGCTGAAGGACTTCATAAGGCAATTGAAAATTACAGAAACAGGGAAAAAATAATGGAGGAATTTTCAAAAATTGTTGGGGAAAAAGATGCAAAAGCTCTCTGGCAGGCAGGAATAGCAAGCATTGATGAGTTAAGAAAAACTTCAATAGAAGAAATTTCAAACATAATAAGTGCTGAGGGAGTGAGCAGGATAAGAGAATATTTCAAAAAATGAAAGGTAAAGTAATAGTTTTAACGGGCGATGGCAAAGGAAAAACAACCTCCGCCTTTGGGTGCGCCCTCAGGGCGGCGGGGCATGGCAAAAGGGTTGTAGTTATTCAATTTATGAAAGCAAAGCCGAGCGGGGAGGAAATGGTTAAAGTCGGGAATATAGAGGTTTTTAAGTTTGGTGGAGATTTTGTTTTTGAAGCTCGCAGAGAAGATTTTGAGATGGCTGAAAAAGCGATGAAATTTGCAAGGGAGGAAATTAAAAAGAAGCCATTCATGCTTATTCTTGATGAAATAAATGTTGCAGTTGATAAAAATCTTGTAAAAGTTGAGGATGTCATGGAGCTTATAGAGGAAAGAGGAGAAACAAATATAATTCTTACTGGAAGAAATGCAAGAAAGGAAATAATAGAAATTGCAGATATTGTAACTGAAATGAAAAATATAAAGCATTATTACGAAAAAACAGGAGAAACAATTGAGGGAATTGAGTTCTAAGGTTAGTTTTGATTTACAACAAAATTAAATATTCAATTTTAACACTATTATGAAATATCATGAAAAAATAATGCTAGAAAACATAAAAAATATTTGGATAGAAATAATAGCCATAAAAGGATGTATAGAAAATCTTTTGTAAAAGGTGTTGTCTCCCTCTCCTTTATTAAATTATTACTGGCATTTTGTCAACCAAACTTCTCCTTCTATTCCATCATAAATCTGCGGATGTTGTGTTCTCCCCTCGCTCTCTACACGAGGTTTTGCATAGTAAAATGCTTCTTCTGCAGATACCCAGCCATCTTTAGTGCCAGTAAATTCATCTGTTTTAATTCCATCAGCTTTTCCTCTTAATCCTTCCAATAGATAGTATGAAAATACTCCGTACCATTTATTAACGGATTTAAATACTCTTCCCCAAGAAACTTCATCTTCCTTTGATGACGTTAAGATAATTCTTCCTTCTTTTGGTAAAGAGGTGTTTGTTATAAGTCTACCGGAAAAACAACCCTCATCAATAATTATTTGATAAGATGCAAAATCTCTGTACCATACCTCTAAACTTGAATCAAATAACACGCAATCATGAAGCGCATATCCATGACCGCTGAAAAAGAATAAACACACATCATCAGCATCTTCTACATTTCTAATCTTTGAAATTTCACTTTCTACTCTTTTGTATGTAGCTTCCTCATTCAATAATTTTACAACGTGCCACCCACTTGCTTCTAACATAGCTGCAATATCATTAGCTGCGTTGTCACAACCGTAAGCTGGTTTATAGTAAGCACTACATTTTTCGTCATAGTAAACTACTCCTATAACAATTGCCCATCTATTTACTACACCATCTGGCTCTTTTCCACTTTTTGCCATTGTTGTTTTAAAGGCAAAATCGTATCCTAAATCATACCATACTGAACCTTGTCTCTCATAGGCCGAACCATTGGCATAGACATCACTGGTACTATAGTACCATTTATAATAACTGATACTACTCCCAGTAGGACAGTAAAGAACTATGTAATATGGTTTTTTACCTAATGTTCTTATATCAAACAAAACATTTGCAGAGCTTAAATCTATACGAAGCCAACCATTACTTTTACTAACTTCCTCTGGTGAAATAGTAACTCTAGCGATTATTTTTCCATTTAAGTCATCTTTTATGTAAACGTAAAGATCTGATAACTTTTGATAAGGATTGGAGTTGCCTTTCTTACTTTCATACCCTTTTTGATCTGTAGATTTACCTAAGATTTTTGAAATGAAAGAAACAATAATATCTTTAAAGGAAATTCTACCTAAGTTACGCAGACTGTTCATAAGCACACCTGGGTTAGAATCTGAGCTGCTCACCATGTTGTTATTCTCACTGCTATCAGTTTCACCGTTACTATCAGAATATTCAAAAGTTTTCTTTCCAACATATATATACAATTCATTCATCTTTTGTTTTTCAGGATTTGGAATAAATGACTGTGCATAATAAGCTCCACCATATATCTTGACAAATCCACCGCTTGTATCTTCCTGGCTCGGGTCATCGCTACTAACAGTAGGCAATCCTTTACCAACAATTTCAATCTTAGCTACATCAAAGCCTTCGCTTCCTTTGTTATCTTTAACAATCAAACTAACAGTATAATAGCCAGGTTTATCATAAGCATGTTCAACAATCTCGCCATTAGCGGTACTTCCATCTCCAAAGTTCCATTTATAGCTAACAATATAGCCATCTTCATCATAGCTAGCTGATCCATCAAACTTTATAACCTCACCAACTTTATTCTCTCCATAGAAGTTAATCTTTCCAACAGGAGCAGTATTGCTCTTTTCAATCTTAATTGGCTTGCTCAATACTTTATGCTTCCATTCATTATTTTCTGCATTTTTAACAGATATCTTTGGATAATATTCTCCAGCTTTATTATAAATGCAGGAAACATAGAATGGATTTGTATTTGCAAATCCAGTTTTTTCACTTCCATCTCCTAAATCAAGAACGTAATAATACCAGTGAATTTCTTCGCTATTTTCTTTCATTATGATAAAATCTTCGCTATGCTTGCCATCATTTACTAAAACTTTAAAATAAATAGCTTCATTAGTGTAACCATTTTCTTGCAATGCTTCAAAAGAAATGCTCCAGCTTTCTGAAAAACTTAAAGAAGGAGCCAATAGCATTAAAACTATAAAAAAGCTTATTATTCCAGATTTTATTTTTACCTCCATAAATTTAATTAAATTTAAATATATAATTTTTTCTGGTTTTGATTTGTTGCATAAGTTAGCCCTCTTCCACAATCAATGCCTTATCTTCGAATTTAAATATTTGATATGTTTTTTCTCCTTTTAGCCCGCTTTCAATTTTTTTCCTAACATTCCAGTAATTTTCTGGCTCTATATCAATTCTTAAAATTGCCTTCCTTGCATTTATATTTTTCAAAATTTTGTTTATTTCCGAAAGGTTGAATGAGCATATCTCCATAACTTTATACCTTCTTAAAAAAGAAGAATTGTAAGGAATGCTTGAAGTAGCAAGACTTCTCCTCTTTCCAATTTTAATTAAATTTCCATCAAAACCTATTTTTCCAAATAAATTGCTCACCAATCCAGCCTTTACAACAGTTACATCAATTTCATAAATAAATTCTCCAATTTTATCAGAAAAAAATACCTCAATTTTTTCATCCATATCAGTTATTCTTTCCTCGGAAGGCAGGGATACAGCGGAAATATTGCAGGAAGCAAGTTCATTGGTGTAAAGAGCAAGCCTGTTTAAAGTGAAATTAAGAGAAGTATATTCCTTTTCTCCTTCTATTAAGATTTCATTTCTTGAAATCTGAGGAGGCAGTTCAAAAGCTATTTTATCAGTCCTCTTTTTATAAATTTCATAAACTTTCAATGGATTTGGTTCTAAACTATTCAATTTCCTTTTCTTTTCATTTTCTTTTCTTGAGGGGTCAGAAAAAATTGCATCGGCATCTATTCTTTCCACAATTTTTTTATCGAGGCAATCTCCTTCAATAATTTCATAATTTTTTATTCCATTTATTTCCATGTTTAATATTGCCATCTTCGCCCTGTAGCTATCTTTCTCAATTCCTATAACTCTTGCATTTTTTGCAAAAAAAATTAACTGTACCCCCACTCCACAGCTAACATCCGCTATTGAATTACCTTTAACTCTTTTTGCCCTATATTGAGCAATAAGTGGGGGAGTGGAATATTTTAACCCGTATTCATCAAAAAATATATTATGGGATGGAAATTTCTTTGAAGAGATTATTCTGCATTTTGCCATTTCAAAAATTTTCTCCCCAGGAAAATATATTTCTTTAAGCCTGCTGATCACCAGTTTTCTGCTATATCCTTGCCTTATCAGCTTTTCCGCTTTTTTAATTTCTTCTTCTATTTCTTCTATTTTCATGAGTTTCAAATTCTATCATCAACTCGCTTTTTTGAATGAAATCGAGAAATTTTGTTAGCTTATTTAAAGTTTCATTTGAGACAACATGCTCTATTTTGCAGGCATCTTCATCAGCAAGTTTTTCATCCACACCTATTGATACAAAAAAATTTCTCAAGGCATAATGCTTTCCCTCCAATTTTCTTCCAATCCTGCGCCCTTTTTCTGTTAAAATTGCTCCTCTATATTTTGTATACTTAATATACCCTTTCTCCTCCATTTTTTGAAGCATTTCTGTAGCGGTAGATGGCCTTACCTTCATATTTTTTGCAATATCATTTGTTCTTGCGGTTCCCTTCTTTTTTACAAGCCCGTATACGGTTTCAATGTATTCCTCGTATCTTTTATTCTTCATTTCAATCCATATTCCTTACTATTTCCTCCGCTATTTCAAGCGTGCTGGAATTTCCTCCCATATCATATGTTCTTATTTTACCTTCCTCAACAGTTCTTGCAATTCCTTGTTCAATCTTATCCGCAAGCTTTCTTTCCCCGAGCCATTCAAACATCATCTTTACCGCTATAATCATTCCAATCGGATTCACAACATACTTGCCCGCATACTTTGGTGCGGAGCCATGCGTTGGTTCAAAAATTGCATATTTTTCTCCAATGTTTCCGCTTCCCGCAAAGCCGAGCCCGCCCACAAGCTGGGCTGCCTCATCTGAGATAATGTCGCCGAACATGTTTGATGTGACTATTACATCATAATCTGATGGATTTTTCAGCAGCCACATGGTGAGTGCATCTATATTCACTTCTTTATATTCTATGTCAGGATATTGCTGTGCAATTTTTCTCGCTTCTTCTATCATCATTCCTGATGTCTCTCTTAGAACATTTGGCTTTTCTGCAACAGTTACACTTTTTCTACCATATTCTTTTGCATATTCAAAAGCCTTCTTGACAATTCTTCTGCATCCCTCCCTTGTAAATATTCTAACGGATATTGCAATATCTTCAGCGGGCACATCATGGAATTTAAGCATGTTTTTATTCAACTCTAAAGCTTTTCTTACTTCATCTGGCAATGGATAAAATTCAACTCCCACATAGAGGCATTGAGTATTTTCCCTGAATATAACAATATCTATATCATCTCTATAATTCAGTGGATTTCCTTTATATGCCCTACATGGTCTTATATTTGCATATAAATCAAACATCTGGCGGAGCTTTACTATAGGGCTAGAATATTCAACCTTACCCTTCAAATGCTCTGCAACCTCTTCCTGAGCTTCTTTTTTTGATTTTGAAGTTATTGCTCCAAAAAGGGCACAATCTGTTTCTTTTAGTATTTCAACTGTTCTATCTGGGAGTGCATTTCCTTCTTTTTTCCAGAATTCCCAGCCAATATCTCCATAAATATATTCCGCATCAAGCCCGCTAGCATTTAAAACTATCTGTGCTGCATCCATAACATCTTTTCCAACACCATCTCCCGGCAACATCGCAATTTTATATTTCATTTTTTCTCACCTTCATATATGGGATAAGTCCTCCTTCTTTTATTATTGAAAGCAAAAATTTTGGCAATGGTTTTACATCATAAGTTTCGGATTTTGTTAAATTCCTTATTTTCCCATTTTCAACATCTATTTCAATTTCATCCCTTTCATCAATTTTATCCGTTTCAAATTCAAGAGCAGGAATTCCTTCATTTATAGCATTTCTGAAAAATATCCTTGCAAAGGATTTCGCTATTATCGCCTCAATTCCCGCATATTTCAAGCACGTCACCGCCTGCTCCCGCGATGAGCCACACCCAAAATTTTTCCCCGCAACAATTATTTTTGCATTTTTTAATTTTTCATGAAAATTTTTGTCCAAATCCTCCATTGCATGTTTTGCCATTTCTTTTGGGTCAGTTATCTCCAAATATCTCCCTGGATAAATTACATCCGTATTTATGTTATCTCCATACTTAATTACCCTTCCCTTTATTATCATTAAGTAGAAATACGTTGGAAATAAAAAATTTTGCTATCGAGCACTATCTCCGCATGTTAGCTAAAAAATTTGTTTTTAACTTTTATTGTATCTTTTTCAGCCTTTACAACATCTTCACAACCACAATATTGGCAAATTATTTTCCCTCAAACATAAAATGAAAAGGATTTATGAATATCATAGAATATATGGAGAATCATCTTTTGCAACAAAAATATATATAAACATTCCATATTTTACTTGATGAAAAAATTGGTTCCATTATTGTTGATATTTGCAATTTCAATAAATGCAAATGCGGGCTATTACTATTTTCACGATGATACACACCCTTATTATCCAGATGCAAAACTGATGGATGCATCTCCCCCATCCGGCACATATATTTCTTACATAAACATTGATGAAAGGCCCGCTATATGGGCGACTTTGCCTATGGGAAACGATACAAAAATAAGTGGAGATGTTACGGTTGGCTATTGGGTTGAGGCATATACAAAAATAAATGTTCCCACCCAAATAAGAGTATTAAAATTATATCTTGTTGATATTTCCCCAGAAGGAAATGTAGATGTGATTGCATCAACAAGCCCCCGCATCCTCTTTTTTTTGAAAAACAATACCTTAAAATCAGATAACGTATATTTTGAAAATGTTGAATATATTCTGCCAGCCAATCACTTTCTTGGAATAAAAATAGAGAAGGTGGTTGATTTATCATCATTTATTCCTTTAAGCATCCTTTCAACTTTTTTTGACACAAATATATTGTATGATTCCTTAACCGCAAAATCATATGCCCTCATTCCATTGAATATAAGTGAATGGGGAATAAATATAGAATGCTTTACTCAGGAAAAAAGTACAAAACCAGGAAGAAGTGCAACCTATAATCTATACATATATAATAATGGTCCAGAAAGAGATTTGGTAAAAATTTCTACAAATTATAGTGATGACTGGCTGGTAGAAATAAATCCAGAAGAGCTTTTTGTTGATGGAAAGGGATATAATACCTCTATCGTAAGTGTTACTCCTCCATATGATGCAAAAGAAGGAGATTATCTAAACATAACTATAGTTGCACAGGGAAATACAGGATATGATTCAATATGGCTAAATACAACAGTTACTTCATTTAAATATGGAGTGGATGTAATTTTCAAGGAGAAAAATGTAGAGGGAGAACTAGGAAAAAATTTAACAATTCAATTTGAAGTAAAAAATACCGGTGATACAGTAGATACATATAAATTGAAGGTAATATCAAATTGGAGCTGTAGCTTGGAAGAAAAAGAGATAACTCTTGATGAAGGGAAAAGCAAATCAATAAACTTAACGGTTGAAATTCCAAAAAATGCAAAGAGCGGGGAAATTGTTGAAGTTGTTGCGGAATCAGCTAATGCCAAAGATTCAGATTATGTAACCATTTCCCCAATAATTCCTGAAGAAGAAGGCAAAGGAAACATAGGTTTTATACTCTTCATTGCTTTCACCGCCATCCTTCTTTTTATTGCATATTATATAGGAAAAGAAACCGGAAAAAGCGCAATTATAACATGCGATGAAAGGAGCATCGAACTGCCACCCGGCGGAAAGGGAGGCTTTTCTATATATGTACAAAATCCTTCAAAGAAAAGCAAGAGATATAAGGTACAGATAGGTGGGAAAATACCCGCCGGTTGGAAAATTTATTCTGACAAGCAGGAATTTATTCTTGATAGCGGAGAGAAAGAAAAAATAAAGGTTAATGTGATCGTTCCAAAAGAGGAAAGCGTGCAGGAATGGGCATCAATTGATTTCATTGTAATTCCAGAAAAAGGGAAAAAGGAAAAGATAAACATGCTGGTAACTCTTCGCGAAAAAATGCCAGTCCTTAATACAGAAATTCAACATGAGCCAAAAGATTTTAGTGAGGGAGAAAAAGTTATAACAAGGGTTAGAATTGAAAATACAGGAGAAGTTGAAGCGGAAAATAAAAAGGTTATTCTTATAGTAAATGGAAAGGAAAAGAATAGAGTCGAAGGAATAAATATTCCACCGAATTCAATTGTTGAAATAGAAATTCCATGGTTTGCGGAAAAAGAAAACAATGTGGAAATAAAAATAGAGTAAAGGGAAAAAGTAAAGTTGCTGTTGTTGCATAACTATTAAAATAGCCTAAACCTATTTCCTCTTTGGATGGGAATATGAAAAGACAAGGTAGATTACATGGTTCTGGAAGGATTTTTAAGGAGTATCTAAGTTAGTGAGTTTAGGTTCCAGATTATTCTACGATTTGAAGCAAACTCCAAATAAGAATCACCTTAACCCAATAAGAGGAAAAAGAAGAGGTTAGTAGATGCGACATAAATGGAAAGTTCATAATTTTCAAAAAATTGAAGGCGTTGTATGGCAGGAATAAAAATCAGAAGAGATGCGGGTCATACATTTAAAAATAAAAAGTGCGCACGTGAGTTCCGTAAACTAGGAAGAGATGGTATGCTGAGAGCATTTTCTCTGAGTCAAACGTAAATCTGAAGAATATGTAGTGCTACGAAACTAGAAAATATGTTCAATGAAGTTGAATTAAAGTATCTTTTCTATAATGCCTTGATACATTATGATATAACTAATAGAACGCTATGGGCAGATCCATAAGAAGATTTAAAAAATAAAAAAATGAAAGACTAGAAATTGGTTAATTATGCAACAAAGCATAAAAATGGTTATCTTTTTATATTAGAAGAGCTAATCTGTTTTTCCCTTACTAATTAAAAATTTAGGTAAGCCGAAATATTTTTTAAATATTCATATATTTCAGAGATGCGGAAATACCTCTTGTTGATTTAGAACCAGAAAAAGAAGGAATAATTGCATGCATAGAAGGTGGTTTTGGCCTGAAGAGAAGAGTAAGGAGTATTGGATTAAGAGAAGGAAAAAATTTAAGGGTAATAGCATCTCATCCCTTTAGTACAGTTGTTGGGGTAGATGGAAGGGAAATAGGATTTTCAAGTTAAAACTTTTTTACTAATGCTTGACAATAGCTTACTCAAACTTTATGGATTAAATATCCATACAATTATTTTATCAGTTGCAACTCCTCCAGCTTTTCCATAAAAAGCTCCAACAGTTACTTCATATAAT